>CBDTVD010000246.1:0-3231 GCA_965363965.1 uncultured bacterium | reverse complement strand
TGAGCGTGAGGGCTTACAATTGCCTGCGCGCCGCTGAAATCCGGACAATTGGCGACTTGGTGCATTACACTGAGGATGACCTGATGCGATTCAGAAACTTTGGCCGGAAATCGCTGAATGAACTCAAAGAACTGGTAATTGACAAAGGGCTGGTGTTCGGCATGGACCTGGCACCTTATAACCTCGAGCAGGATTAATCGCCCTCCACTTTTTTTTACATCTGACTTTAACTTGACGACCCATGCGCCACGCACGCACAAATAATCACCTCAGCCGCACCCAGGCCCATCGCAAAGCATTGCTGAGCAACATGGCCAGCAGCCTTTTTCTGCATAAAAAAATTACTACCACGGTAGCCAAAGCCAAGGCGCTGAAAGGATATGTTGAGCCGATGATTACCAAAGCCCGGACCGACACCACCCACAGCCGCAGGATTGTTTTCCGCTATCTGGGGCAAAAGGAGGCTGTGCATGAACTTTTCAGCACGGTTATCAGCAAGGTGGGCGACCGCCCTGGGGGATACACTCGCATCCTGAAAATAGGCAACAGGCTTGGTGACAACGCCGAAATGTGCATGCTGGAACTGGTTGACTTTAACGAGACTTACACCAGCAACAAAAGCGCTGGCACCGGCAAAAAACGCCGCAGCCGCAGGGGCGGGCAAGGCTCGGCCGCTGCGAAAACAGCTGCGCCAAAGCCGCAGCCTGCTGAGGCCACTGCGCCCATTGCAGAGGCACCCATGCCTGAAAATCAGGCTGAGCAGCAAACTGACGCTACCGAGCAGACAGAGGACAACCAAGCTTAGCCTGACAGGGCAAGCCCAAACCGATTGGGCCATGCCGAAACAAATCACTCTCCTGCATCCATACCAGTGGGTGCAGGATTTTTTTTGCCGAAAATTATCTGCCCGGGGACAATCCCGAGGCATCAGGCCCATCTTAATCAACTTGTAAGGAGCTGGGAGATGAAGAACATAATCTCAGTTCCCTGAACGAATTGCCCGAATTTTGCCGTTAAAGAGAGCTGAGGGCAGAAGGCCCCCGGCAGGGCCCAGCCTGCCATTGCAGTAAGAATACACCCCTCAACCAAAAACATAATTTAAACCTTGCAAAAGCGCTGGCTGGCCAAAACCATAGCACAACCCCACTTGATGGAGCATTTCCGGAAAGAGGTGGTGGATGGCCAGAAGCACTTGAGCGACACCCTGCTTCAGTTATTTGCGCTGAGGAGCATCACCAATCTGGAAGCAGCCCAGGCTTTCATCAGGCCTACGCTGGAGCAATTGCATAGCCCGGAATTGATGCGAGACATGGACAAAGCTGTGTCCCGCATCATTGAGGCCCTGGAACGCCGAGAGCGCATCATGGTTTATGGGGACTATGATGTAGATGGCACCACGGCAGTAGCTGTAGTTTACAGATTCCTGGAGAAACTGGGTGGCGACATGGAGTATTACAGCCCGAGCCGTTTTACCGAAGGCAATGGCATTAGCGAGGCGGCCATGGCTGAGGCAGTGAAGGAAAACGTCAAACTGATCATCGTGCTGGATTGCGGCATCAAGGATATTGAGCCAGTGGCCAGCGGCAAGCGGATGGGCCTGGATATCATTATATGTGATCACCATCTGCCAGGTGACCGGCTGCCGGAAGCGGTAGCCGTGCTGGACCCCAAGCGCGCAGATTGCCCCTATCCCTTCAAAGACCTGACAGCTTGCGGAATAGGGTATAAGCTGGTGCAGGCTATGGCCAGGGCTCTGGGCATTGAGCAAGACCCGATGGAATACCTCGACCTGGTGGCCGTATCCATTGCGAGCGATGTGGCCCCTGTGGTGGGCGAGAACAGGGTGCTGAGCCATTTCGGCCTGGATGTAGTGAATAAAAATCCATCCATTGGCATTCTTGCATTGCGGAATGTGCTTGGCCTGAAAGAGGATATGCGGTTCAATGAACTGGTATTTAAAATAGGGCCGCGTATAAATGCACTCGGGCGCATCATGGACGCCAAAGGGGCAATAGGGTTGCTGATAGCCAAGGATCTAAAGAATGCGGAGGGCGATGCTCGGCATGCCGAGAACACCAATAAAATCAGGCAGGGCGAAGACAAGCGCGTTACTGATGATGCACTCGCCATCATCAAAACCTATTATGCTGAGGGCATGCCCAAAAGCCTGATATTATATCGGGAGGGGTGGCACCAGGGGGTTCTGGGTATAGTAGCCAGCCGCATCATCGAGCATTATTATCGCCCTACATTCCTGATGACCATGAGCAATGGCAAGGTGGTGGGCAGCGGGCGCAGCATCCCCGGTTTTAATCTGTATGAAGCGCTGAGCAGGTGCGCAGATTTATTTGAGCAATGGGGCGGCCACCACGCTGCTGCCGGCATGACCATGCAGCTTGAAAATGTCGAGCTGTTTACGCGGCGGTTTGAAGAAATAGCACAAGAGCAGGTTACAGATGAGATGCTGATTCCGGCAGAGGAATTTGACCTGGAAGTGCCGCTGAGCCAGATTACAGAATCCTTCAGCCGCAACCTGCTGAAATTCGGGCCATTTGGCCCTGATAATCGCATTCCGGTATTTGTATCGCGAGAGGTGCAGCTGAAGGACCGGCCGAGCATCGTGGGCAACAATCACCTGAAGCTGAAGGTGGTGAATGGCAGCGGCAAAACCTACACAGCCATTGGCTATGGGATGGGCTGGCTGCACAGCGGGCTGACCAAAGGAAGGGCCGTGGACATTTGTTATACAATCGAGCTGAACAGCAAGCGCAGGGAGCCTGAACTGCAGCTGATGCTGAAGGACATTCGCCCCTCTGATAATCAATGATACTGCGTGCGGAAGAGCTGGTGAAAAGCTATCGCGGACGCAAGGTGGTCAACCAAGTTTCCGTTGAGGTAAACCAGGGTGAAATTGTAGGGTTGCTGGGGCCGAATGGTGCGGGGAAAACCACCACTTTCTATATGACAGTCGGGTTCATCAGGCCTGAAGAGGGTAAAATCTTTCTGGATGACACCGACATCACTCGGCTGCCGATGTATAAACGTGCGCAGCTGGGCATTGGCTATTTGCCGCAGGAGGCGAGCGTATTCAGAAAACTGAGTGTCGAAAACAACATTAAAGCGGTGCTGGAACTGAGCAAGTACAGCAGGGCTGAGCAGAAGAGCAGGCTGGAAATGCTGATTGAGGAATTCGGGCTGGGCAGGGTGAGAAAAAATCGGGGCGACTTGCTG
>CBDTVD010000245.1:0-3231 GCA_965363965.1 uncultured bacterium | reverse complement strand
TTGATTTCGTCATCGCTGGCGCCCTCGGCATTGGTGCGCACAATCAGGCCGAAGTTTTTGGGCTGCAGGGTGTTCAGCAGCACTTTCAGCCGGTCTCGCTCATCTTTTTCCTTGACCTTTTTGCTGAGGTTAAGGACATCCTTGCTGAAAGGCATAAGGATGAGGAACCTGCCGCTGAGTGTTATCTGGCTGGTGAGGCGCGGCCCTTTTGTGCCGATGGGTTCTTTTACAATCTGCACCATCAGCTCTTTGCCGGGCTGCAGCACTTCTTCCATTCGGCCGGTTTTGATGATTTGGGGCTCGAATCTGAAGTTCTCCACTTTTGGGTCTTTCAGCCTGCGCTTGCGCACCAGTTCTGAAAACGCCATTACGGTCCTGATGTCAGGGCCCAAGTCGAGGTAATGCAAGAATGCGTCACGCTCATGGCCTATGTCTATAAAGGCAGCATTGAGCGCGGGCATCACTTTTTTCACTTTGCCGATGATGATGTCACCAACAAGGAATTCTTCTTCCACCCGTTCATGGTGGAGCTCGGTTACGCGTCCATCCTCAAGCAGGGCAATATCGGCCCCGCGCTGGGTGGTTTGGATGATTAATTCTCTTTCCACAAAACAGGGGAATGATGAAAGGGGCCAGTTGATTCTGGCAGGGCCTGGCCGGTGGCATCAACTGCTGCTGAGGCCTTGCTGGCATTGGCAGGCGCGGCACGCTGGCCGGCGCCCGCAGGCATGCCCATAAAAAAAAGGATGCACACTGGGTGCGCAGCCCTATTTGTTCTTCTTTTTATGGCGATTTTTCCGCAGGCGTTTTTTGCGCTTGTGCGTGGAGATTTTATGGCGTTTACGTTTGCGGCCGCAGGGCATTTGCTTGGTTTGGGTATTCTAAAAAGTTAAAGGTAAAAAAAAAGTCGGATGTTAAATATGGTAGGGGTGGGTGCCAAAGGGGGTGCTGGTTATCATCAGCCGCCGAGGCTGGTTATCAGCTGCTGGGCATCTGCCTTTAGCTGCGGTGATGATGAGTGGCTGGCATAGTCGGTGTAAGCTTTTAGGGCTGCCTGGCGGTCTCCTTTTCCCTGATAAGCTTCGCCGAGGTGGCGATAGTTTTCGGGGATGGAGGGGTCTAATTCAGTCAGGCGTTTGAATCGCTCGATAGCTTTGTCCCATTGCCCGCTGCGCATGGAAAGTATGCCGAGGTATAGCAGGGCTTCCCTGTGGTCAGGCTCGGCAGCAATCACTTCCCTCAGCATCCCTACGCCCTGCATGGTCTGGCTTTCATCGCTTTCAATCATCATCACAGCAAGTTTTGCCTTGGCGCTGAGGTTGCTGGGGTTGAGTGCCAGAGCTTTGCCGAAAGACTCGGTGGATAGGGCGAGGAAATAATGATAAGTGAGTGAGTCCTGGGCAAGTGGCTGGGCCTGGAAAAAGTTCTGGCCGGCCGCATCCCAGTAATTTTCGTTGTTCGGCTGCAAGTCAGCGAGTTTGTGGTAATAGTATCCGGCAGCAGCGGGTTTTTGCTCGCCTGCATAGATACGTGCGAGTGTGCCGAGTGCAGCAGTGTCGCTTTGGGCGGCCGATTTCTCCAGGTCAGCGGCTGCCATTGCCCCTGCAGGTGTCAGCGTTTGGCGGGTATCCTGGATAAAATGCTCGAAATCAAAAGTGCCCTGCTGCCCAGCCATTCCAGCCCCTGCATTGCTGTGGGGGCCTTCAGGGCTGAGGGCCGTGGAACTGCTGCGCCCGTTTAAAAACAAAAACGTGCCCAATGCCACTGTCAGCAGCGCGGCCGTTATTTGCAGTCCTCGGGCAGATTTCATTGCAGTCCCTTTCGGTAGAATCCTGATTTAGAATTTAATTTAAAATGAATGGCTCGCCGATCAGAAATCGAAGCCCCACCCATCGCCAGTGCCCAGGGCCCTGATGAAAAGTGAGGCGCGAAGTTACGGCAAGCCGAGGGTTTATTTCACACTCCGCTTGATTTCCTCCATAAAGCTTTTTGATGGCTTAAAGGCAGGAATGCTGTGCGGCTCGATGATCATTTCGGTTTTCTTGGTGATGTTTCGGGCCACTTTCCGCGCCCTGCGCTTAATGATGAAACTGCCGAAACCACGGAAGTAAACACTTTTGCCCTCAGCCATGCTGTCTTTCATCACTGTAAGAAAACTTTCTACGGTGCGCTGCACCTGCAGCCTGTCTATTCCTGTTTGGTCTGCAATTCGCGCTACAATGTCTGCTTTTGTCACGTTATCTGATTTTTGGTACTTTTAAAAAGTTGGGTTTTTGGAAAGAAAAAAAACTTAGAGTGCAGCGGAGTGTTTAGCCAGCCGAGGCTTTTTTTGCGGTTGCAAAGGTATCCCCTGTGCAGTAAGCTGGCTGGCTCAATCTCTCAATGCAAAAACCCATTTGGCAAACAGCGGGCCATAAACTGCATCAATTTCAAATACTTCTGCTGGAATGGTATTCCATCCATCAGCGGCCGATGCCTTGGCGAAATACAAAAAGCCCATATAAGATTTGGGTGAGCGAGGTGATTTTGCAGCAAACCCGCGCCGCCCAGGGTGAGCCCTATTATCGCAGATTCATCGAAAACTTTCCTGACATCCATGCGCTGGCCAGCGCCACAGAGCAGGCCGTGCTGAAAACCTGGCAGGGCCTGGGTTACTATGCGCGGGCCAGGGCCATGCACCGCACTGCTCAGCAGGTGGCTGGGCAATTGGGTGGCGAGTTTCCGCCCACGGCAGCGGGGCTGATGGAACTCCGAGGCATTGGCCCTTATACCTCCGCGGCTATTGCCAGCATCGCTTACGGCGAAGCGGTGGCCGCGGTGGATGGCAATGTGCGGCGGGTGCTGGCGCGGCTCGGCTGCATGTCGCTGCCGGCCAATGCACCCAAATCAGCGCCCATTTTTCAGGCCGCCGCCCAGTATTTGATGGATGCGGGCAATCCCGCACAATGGAATCAGGCCATGATGGAACTGGGCGCGCTGATTTGCACCCCGCGCAATCCACGCTGCATGGCCTGCCCTGTCGCCGAGTTTTGCTGTGCGCGCTCCGAAGAGAAAGTGGCCGAATATCCGTTGGTGGTGCGCAAAGCTGCCCAAACCACAGTGCACATTGCTAGCCTGCTGCCGCCGATGGGCAGCCCCACGCTGTGGATGAAGCGCAGGCCAGCCCGCGGCATATGGGCAGGCCTATACGATTTTCCCAGCATAGAAACCGCACAGCAACTTGCGCCCGCC
>CBDTVD010000244.1:0-3252 GCA_965363965.1 uncultured bacterium | reverse complement strand
GGTTTAAAGGCGACAGTAAACCAAATGGGCATGCCATTCGAAATCCCGCCTAAAACGCCGCCGGCGCGGTTGGTGAGCAGGGTAGGGGCACCATTTTCGAGCCCCATTGGGTCATTTGCCTGGCTCCCATTGATGGCCGATAAGGCAAATCCTTCTCCCATTTCGAATCCCTTGGTTGCATTTATGCTGAGCATAGCCTTTGCCAAGTCAGCTTCCAATCGGTCGAAAACTGGCTCACCCAGCCCAGCAGGAACGCCTTTGGCAATGCATCGGACTGTGCCCCCCAGGCTGTCCCCAGTTTGCTGAGTTTGCAAAATCAATTTCTCCATTTCCCTGGCTGAAGATGGATCGGGGCAGCGAGTTGGCGAAGCTTCAATTGCTTCAGCTGAATAATTTCCTTCGGGGCAATGGACAGGCCCGATGGAATGAGTATATGCCAAAATTTCAATTCCAAAATTCGCCAGGTAAAGTTTGGCTATTGCGCCGCCAGCAACGCGCGCAGCAGTCTCCCTTGCAGATGACCTGCCGCCACCGCGCGGGTCCCTGATGCCCCACTTTTCCAAGTAAGTAAAGTCAGCGTGGCCTGGGCGAAAAACTTTTTCTAAATCGGCATAATCCTTCGGCCGCTGATCAGTGTTTTCAATCCAGAGTGAAATGGGTGCTCCGGTTGAGTATCCATTGTATGTTCCTGATAATAGCTTGAAACCATCACTTTCTTGCCGTTGAGTGGTAATTGCAGATTGCCCCGGTTTTCGCCGGCCGAGTTCAGATGCTATGAAAGCCGAGTCAATTGCCAAGCCTGCAGGGCATCCATCTATCACCACTCCGATGCCTGGGCCATGGCTTTCCCCAAAAGTGGTAATCCTGAAAACCCCGCCAAAACTATTCCCTGCCATTGTCTTCGATTAAACGGTATCCCATTTTTTCAAGTTCAGCCCAAAAGTTGGGAAACGATTTCGTCACACATCCCGCGTCATCAATTGAAAGTGCGGGCCATTCTGCCATCAGCAGGCTGAATGCCATGGCCATTCTGTGGTCAGCGTGAGTTTTTAATTGCGCAGGGTGTTTAAAATTCGCCCTGCCAGCCTGGCTGTAAGTATCTTGATGAAGATCCACAACTGCACCTCCACACCTCAGAGCAGCAGCTAAAACCTCCATGCGGTTAGATTCTTTGAACTGCAGATGTGATATCCCCTTCAATGTCAAACTGACCCCAGTTGCTGCGCAAAGCACACACAGCACTGGGACGCTGTCGGGCCAGGCTGATAAATCCAAGTTTATGGAGGCAGGATCTGAACCTCCAGGAATTACTCGAATACCACTGTCAAGTGATTGCCATTTCAGCCATCCCGCCGCTGACAACGCATGCAGCAAGTTTTCATCCGCTTGCAGTCCATCGCACTGCAATTCCAGCAAATTGATTGCTTTCTGCTGCAGGATGGAATGGGCAATAAAATAACCAGCAGAGGACCAATCCGCGGCTGAAACATCTGTTGGTTGCCGTGTGTATTTTCCAGGCTTAATTTTTATGAACTGAGGCCCACGGCTATTTGACACCCCAGACATTTCCATCAGGTTTAGAGTTTGATTCAAATATGGCTCACTCACCAGCTTTCCTCGCCATTTTATTCTTAGTCCATTTTCGATATATGGTGCAATCAAAGCAAGGCTACTGATAAATTGACTTGAAATGTCGGCAGAAATTTCAACCCAGTCATCGGAGCCTGACACAGCGCCGCCGATTATTTCGAGGGGAGGAAATTCATTCTTATCGATGTACTCAATCTGCGCACCTATTTGGCGCAAAGCATTAACCAATGGCCTAATGGGCCTGCGATGCATTTCATCTGTTCCATACAATTGCCGAATTCCGGGCGTCAACGAAAAATAGCTGGTTAAAAAACGCATGGCAGTGCCAGCATTGCCCAGAAAAATAGGTCCATCGCCCGCTCTCAATGCGTTTTGCATCAATAGGGTGTCATCAGCAGTGGATATGAATTCATCACCGATGGAAAAGCCCCCCAATGCACCAATGATTAATAATCGATTTGAAATGCTTTTGGATACAGGCAGCGCAATTTCTGGGAAATCTTTGGCAGGAATACTCTTTAGTCTCCAGCCCATGATGTCAGAAATTGGTCGAAGGAATTTTCTATAATCCCAAGTGGAATGGGCGCGCTCAGCTGCCAAACCTCCCCTGGAGCTTTCATGATGGGCATCCTGACATCGCCTGACTCATTTTTTTTGTCAGCTTTCAGAAATGGGAGCAGAGAATTAAACTCAAAATTCGGATACTTTTCCTTGCCAAATAATTTCATCACCGCTGGCTCTAATTGTTCGATCATGGTGATGGGAAAATCGGCCACCATCGCAGCAATCCGCAATTCAATGCAAAGCCCGAGGGCCACTGCATGGCCGTGGCTGATATCAATCCCCGATTGATGAAAGAAACTTTCAATTGAGTGCCCAATGGTATGCCCCAGATTCAGAATGTTCCTGTGCCCCAAATCGTACGGATCGCTCTCCACAATTTTAATTTTTATTTCAGCACAATTTTGAATTAACTTTTGAGTAACGAAATGGTGCGGGTCCTTTGCTTGAACCACAGCTGAAAACATTTCCTGGCTGACAATCAACCCATATTTTAAAATTTCGCCATATCCTGAAAGCCATTCCCTGTTGGGCAGCGTCAGCAAGAATTGGGAATCAACCAGCACTGCCTCAGGCATATGAAAGGTGCCAATTTGATTTTTCCCCCCTGAAGAGTTTATCCCTGTTTTGCCGCCAATTGCAGCATCCGCCATTCCCATCAAAGATGTAGGGATATTGATGGTGGCAATTCCGCGCTTAAAAATGCTTGCGGCAAAACCCCCGATGTCTGAAATTACCCCGCCGCCCAAATTAATCAATAAAGATTTACGGTCGAGCCCGAAGCAAGCCATTTGATGTAGTACTTGCTGCAATCCGTCGAATGACTTCGACCGCTCGCCGGGAGCAAGTTCAATGATTTCAGCGGCATCTGCAAGGGCCTGAATCAGCGGCAGGCATTCTCGGCGTGTATTTTCATCGCATAGCACTGCAAATTTTGAATAAGTGGCCAATGGCAATACCATTTCATTGATTCTGCCGAATTCAATTTTACTTTTCAAAGGGCAGAGGTGGTATTTTGAGCTTTATGCTTTGGAAGAATTAATAATCCCTAAAGCCCAGGCCAGCTGCTGAGCTCTGCCAACAGAGCTGTTATCCAGAAAA
>CBDTVD010000243.1:0-3282 GCA_965363965.1 uncultured bacterium | reverse complement strand
GCCGAATGGAGAATCGCGAATTTACAGGCGACCGATTTCCGGATTGGACACCTGCCGAAACCGCCGAAGCCTGGGAGGCGGCACTGCCCCGATGGACAGCATTCATCGGACAATTGGATGACGAGGGGCTGCGCCGATTGGTAACATTCACCAACTCGACAGGGGCCAGCTGGCAGACGAGTGTAGGGGACTGCCTCAACCAGGTTTTCAGCCACGGCACATATCACCGTGCACAAATCAGCATGATGGTTCGGCAGGCTGGCGGCACCCCACTCCCCCTTGATTTTATCGCCTGGGTGCGCATGGGCGGCAAAAACAGCTGAAGGGGGTCCTATCCCTCCCCCACTCAGCGCTGACGGCTGACGGTGTATTCCACCAATTGCCGCAGGCTGGTGAGGTAAACGGATGGTGCCAGGGTGTCGAGTTCGGCAAAAGCCTCAGCCTGATATCTGGCCATGGTGTCCTCAGCATATCTGATTCCGCCCCACTGGTGCACAAAGGCATTGATGCTGTGCAGGGCATCGCGGCCCTTCAGCTTGCCCTCGATGGCGCGGATGATGGTTTTCCGTTCTTTTTTGGGCGCCTGATTGAGGGCATGGAGCAGGGGCAGGGTGATTTTTTTCTCTCTGATGTCCTGCCCGGCAGGCTTTCCGGCATCATTGGGGTGGTAGTCAAACAGGTCGTCCTTGATTTGGAAGGCGATGCCTACTTTTTCGCCGAACCGTTTCATGGTCTCCACCTGCCCCTGCGTGGCACCGGCTGATTGTGCACCCATGGCACAGCAGCTGGCAATCAGGCTGGCCGTCTTCATCCTGATGACATCAAAGTACACGCTCTCTTCCCTGTTCAGCCCCCTGCTTTTCTCCAGCTGCAGCAGTTCGCCCTCGCTCATGGCTTTCACGGCCTCGCTGCTGATTTTCAGCAGGTCGAAGTCGCCATTGTCCACGCTCAGCAGCAGGCCGCGGCTCAGCAGATAATCGCCCACCAGCACCGCGATCTTGTTTTTCCAAAGGGCATTGATGCTGAAGAAGCCCCTCCGCATGTCGCTGTCATCCACAACATCGTCGTGGATGAGTGTGGCCGTGTGCAGCAGTTCCACCAGGCTTGCCCCGCGATAAGTGCGCTCGCCGATGGTGCCCACTGCCCCAGCACTCAAAAAAACGAACATGGGGCGCATCTGCTTCCCCTTTCTTTTGATAATATAGAACATGATGCGGTCCAGCAGGGCGACTTTTGTGCGCACTGCTGCCTGAAACTTGTCCTCAAATGCCCGCATCTCCGCTTTAATCGGGGCCTGGATTTCAGCGAGCGATGGGCTGGGCAAGGCGGTGGCTATTGATGCTGAGGTTGGGGGGGCGAACTAAGGACCTGTGCAGGCCAGTCGGGCCCGCGCACAGTGCATCGCGCGCCGCAAAGCTATGCACGCACCCGAACTTTGCCGCCAGATGGAAATGCGAGTGATTGGGCACAGCACACCCGAGTATCTGCAAACGGTGGCGCTGAGGCACAGGGTGCTGCGCGACACCCTGGGCATCCCCTACAGCCCCGAGATTTATGCCCATGAGGAGACCGACCATCACCTGAGCTACTGGCAGGACGGCGAGCCCCGCGCCTGCCTGGTGATGACCCCCAAAAGCGCAGGCGAAGTAAAACTCCGCCAGATGGCTGTTGATTTCCCCTTGCAGAATCAGGGAATCGGCACACAGCTGGTGCAGGACGCTGAGGAATTTGCCCGGGCACAGGGCTACACCGAAATCATGCTGCATGCCCGCGGATATGCCATTCCATTCTATGAAAAACTGGGCTATGTGCCGGAGGGCGAAGAGTTTACCGAGGTGGGGATACCCCATCGGCGGATGCGAAAGCACCTCTAAAACAGCCCGCGCAATTCGTCTAAATCGGGCAGGGTTTCGGGGTTTTCCCTGCTGCGAATAAAATCTCCGCTGAGGGCGAGTTTTCGGCCCTGGAGTGCCTGAATTTTTTCCTCGACGGTGTCCTTGGCGATAAAGCGATAAGCAATGACGGGTTTCTGCTGGCCAATGCGGTGGGCACGCGCCATGGCCTGGGCCTCGGCAGCGGGGTTCCACCAGGGGTCGGCCAGGATTACGTAGTCTGCCTCGGTCAGGTTCAGGCCGGTGCCACCCGCTTTCAGGCTGATGAGGAATACCCCTTTGCCGCTTTGGCGAAACTCCTTTATTTCGGCTTCCCTGTTCCGCGTGGTGCCTGTCAGCATGCAATAGCCGATTCCATCAGCCTCCAGCCCAGTTCTGATCAGCTCGAGATGTTTGACAAACTGGCTGAAGACCAATACGCGGTGGCCCCCCTGCACAATGTTTTGGATTGTGAAGCGCAGGTCATCAAACTTGCCGCTGCCGTGCGCATAGGCACTGTCAAACAGGGCGGGGTGGTTGGCAATCAGGCGCAGGTGGGTGAGGCCCTTCAGCACAAAGAAACGGGCGCGGCTGTTGCCCAGGTAATCAATGTTCTCCATAATCAGCTGGCGATAATGGTTTCGGGTTTCCTCATATATCCTGGTCTGCTCGGGGCTCATGGTGCTGTACTGGGTCTTTTCAATTAAAGCAGGCAGTTCTTTGGCCACCTGCTCTTTGCTTCGGCGGAGGATGAAGGGGGCAATCAGGGCCTTGAGGCGGGCGCGGCGGTCCTGGTCATCGTTCTTCTCTATTGCCGTGGCATAATTGGCTTTAAAGTAGGCATGGTTGCCCAGCAGGCCCGGGTTCAAGAAGGCCATCTGGCTCCAGAGGTCCGTCAGGCTGTTCTCGATTGGTGTGCCAGTCAGGCAGAGCCGATGCTTTGCCTTGAGTCCCTTGACAGCCTTGGCGATTTTGCTCTGCGGGTTTTTGATCACCTGCGCTTCATCAAGGATGAGGTATTCAAGCCCGAAGGCACCGAGGGTTTCAGCATCATTTCTGACAGTGCCGTAGGTGGTCAGCACAATGTCGGCAGAGGGGATATGGCCCAGCCGATTGGCTCTGTCGAGGCCTGCGTATTCCACCACACGTAGTTCAGGCACCCATCGGCGGCACTCCTGTGCCCAGTTGTGCACCAGGCTGGTGGGCATCACAATCAGGGCTGTTTTGCGGTGGGGGTTTGATTTGCTTTTGGCAGGGGGAGCATCAAAAAAGCCGACCTCTTGCCTTGCATCTGGGCGGGGGGATAGGCTGCGGAGCAGGGCCAGTGTCTGGATGGTTTTGCCCAGGCCCATGTCATCGGCCAGGCAGCCCCCGAACCCATTGCGGTTGAGGAAATGCAGCCACTGATAGC
>CBDTVD010000242.1:0-3283 GCA_965363965.1 uncultured bacterium | reverse complement strand
AACCTCAGGATTTGTAACCACCCTATATCCTTCCTCGCCCAGGCTGTCGCATATGCTGCGGCCCTGCATCCAATACTCATAAAAATTGGTTTCATGGTCAAAGGCCATGCTGTCGGTATATTGATAAATCAGGCTGTCGGGGGTAATAGTCAGCAGCCGCTGAACCCCATTCACTGAATCTTTTCTGTAGAGGTACATCTCCTTGAAAAACTCATCAACCCTTATCCCGCTCCATGTCAGCTGCACTGTGTTGTCATCAACTTTGTTCAGGCAGAAAATGGGGGGTGCATCGGGCGGCGGCGGCGGCAGCACCCTGATGGCAAAGCCGCCCTCGGTGATTTTCGGTATGGGGCAGCCATTGTCCCTTATTCTGTATTTTATGTGGTGAATCTGCGCACTGGCGTGGTGGCAAACCGTGCTCCAGCACAGGCTGGTCTTCAGCTCCTTAAAAGAACTGTCGGCAGAAACAGTGGCATATGGTGCCTTGATTATTCCAGGGCCAAAAATGTCGCCTTCAACGCTTATCCAGATGCTGTCGCGGTTGTCAGGGTCTGTTGCATTCAGTTCCAGGCAGAAACTGTCGCCCGCATAAACCGTCAGCAGGGGCTCATCACCTTCAATTTTTTTGCCGCCATACAGCACATCCACTCTTGGGGCGGTGTTGTCCAGGCAGCTGCTGATGGTAAATTGCAGTTCTCTGCGCACTTCACCGATTTTTTTGCCGTTCCTGTATTCTTCAACCAATATGGCCACCACATACACGCCCTCACTCTGCGGCGTAACCGTCAGTTCGCCAGTGGTCTTGTCAATTTTCAGGTCGGGCCTGCCGTCCATAATGTTGCCAGTGCCATATCCTTTCCTGTAAATTACCTCGGGATAGGGGCCGCTGCGTAGCAGCGGATAATCTATCTGGCCGGGGTCATTGGGGTTGTCCTTGTCGGTTGTTCCCTTTAAGGGTGTTACCAGGCTGTAAACCAGGCTGTCACCATCGGCATCCTGCACATCATAGTTAAACGAGAATGGGTTCTGGGTGCAAAGCAGTGTCAGCGGATCTCTTTTGAAAACGGGAGTAGAATTTCTGAGTGATGCAAAACTCGGCACTTCCATATAAAGAGTGATCCCAGTGTTGCCCCCTGGCGGCTGACCGACCTCTATGTTCCTGATAATCACATTGCGGCAGCAGCGTTCCCAGCTGAAATAGTAGCCATCGCTGTGGTCATACTGGTTAGGTGGCAGGGTGATTACCTTTTCATAATACCCAATTTCAGTGCAGCCAGTCGGGATATTGATGCAGTTATCCCCGACAAACGTAAGGCCCTTGACTGGCCGAGTGAGCTTGCGGAATTCAATCCGGTTAACCTCCCGATTGGTGCCTTTTTCAAACATGCCCACAAACAGGGGCTCATTAAACGGAGGGATGCCATTTTCACAGTCCCTGAAAACTTTCAGCGTAAGCAGGTAATCATCATTGCCCAGGTATTGCAGGCTGAAATCGCCGCCGACAATATGCGATGCACGCAGCGGGGCAAACCCCAGCAGCAGCATGGCAATCATCAGCAGTTTTCTCATTTTCAGTTGATTCTTTTCAGGGGGATAAGGGTAAAAATTTTGTTGGCTGGATGCCTGGGGGTAAAAATAATGCTCAGCCACCCATATTTCCAAACACAGGCTTAGTTGCAAAACCTGTGCGGCAATGGAAAAGTTTAATAGGGGCTACTTTAGCTTTGCCCCCTCACCATGCCCAGCCGAACATTTATCGTCAGCGGAAAGCCCATCCACGCTGAGGGCACTGGCAACGCCATGCGCATAGATGGCCAGGGAATCCACGCCGATTCTGCCCGCCTCGCCGATGGAAGCATCCATGTTCGCCTGGGAAATCAGGGATTTCTGGTTACAGTCAGCCAGGGCGATGACCCTAAAACTTTTCGCCTGACTGTAAACGGCAAAACAATCGAGGTGGGGGTGCGCACAAAACTCGACGACCTGCTGCACCGCATGGGCCTCGACACTGCCAATGAGGCTAAGATAGAGGACCTAAAGGCCCCCATGCCTGGCCTGGTAGTCAAAATCCTCGTCGAGCCCGGCGAGCAGATTGTCAAAGGCACCCCCCTGATCATTCTTGAGGCCATGAAGATGGAAAACATCCTACGGGCCACCGGCCCTGCCAACGTCAGTGCCATCCCTGCCCGCCAGGGCAAACCAGTCGAAAAAGGCGAGGTGCTCATCAAGCTGGGGTAGGGCGGCGATGCTCTCATTTCATCCTTTCTATCATTGCCTTCATCTGGGCGATTTCCTCTTTCTGGCTCTTGATGATTTGTTCGGCCAGGGCGCGGGCTTCTGGGTCCTGAATGTCTGCGCGTTGACTCACCATAATTGCTGAGCTGTGATGGGGTATCATCGCCTTCATCCATTGCACCTCGCCTATTGGGGTCTGCGTCCTCAATCCCGCAAGAGCCCCGGCAAAAACCAGCACTGCCGCCACCACAATGGCTGCATTTCGGCGTTTGTTGGGGTACATGTGGGCCATCAGGCCAAGCATAATCAGCGCCATGGGCGCCACCATCAGCAAGGTCATGTAGGTGCGGGTCAGGCTCAGGTATATATGGTTCGCCTGGTCAACATTTAAAAACATCACCCCATACATTACTACAAAACCGAGCACCTGCATGAGAACGAGTTTTTCGTAAGGCTTGCCGTGATTCTTTTTCTCCATGATAAAAAGGTAAGGAATGGGGTGGCGGGATGGTTTACTGCATGGGTGGGAATGCAGACTTCAGCTCGATTTGGTGCGCATAATCAAGTAACACGCCGCATTACCAGATAGCTGAACATCTGCGGGCTGCCCCATGGCGTGATGTGCTGATGCCGCAATTCTTTGATGACCTTGAACTCCGGGCCAAACTCGGTTGCCAAGTCAGCACAGCTCTGCCGGTTGACTGGCAGGCCGCTGCACTTCATGGGCCCATCCTCAGCAAACGTGCCCAAAATCAGGAAGCCACCTTCAGCAGTCGCTCGCAGCAATGCTTTTTTGTATTCAGCGCGCTCCTTTGCATCGACTAAAAAGTGATAAGCTGCCCTGTCATGCCACAGTGCATACTTCCTTTCCGCCTTAAACTCGCACACATCCCCTGCAATCCACTCCATGGCATGCCCGCTTGCACTCAGCCGAGCGCGAGTATTATCAATCGCCCGCGCCGAGATGTCAAGCAGGGTAATATCACAGTGTCCCCTTGCCAGCAATGCATCAGGCAATCGGCTGTCGCCCCCGCCTATGTCGATAATC
>CBDTVD010000241.1:0-3287 GCA_965363965.1 uncultured bacterium | reverse complement strand
GATGCCGGCAACATGAGCACTGTGGCCACCCAGGATGGTGACGATTGGATACTCAATGGCGCCAAGTGCTGGATTACCAACGGGGCCTGCAGCGGCATTGCCACCGTCATTGCCCGCACAGGCGAGCGCGGCGACAGCCATGGAATGACAGCCTTCGCCATACCCTATGGCACACCTGGTTTCAGCCCTGGCCGAAAAGAGAACAAACTCGGCATGCGCGCCAGCGAGACTACCGAGCTTTTGTTTGATAACTGCCGAGTGCCTGGCAAAAACGTGCTGGGCAAGGTGGGCGATGGTTTTGTACAGGCCCTCAAGGTACTCGATGGGGGCCGCATCAGCATTGCCGCCCTCAGCCTCGGCATTGCCAAAGGTGCCTATGAGGCTGCACTGAAATATGCCAAGGAACGTCAGCAATTCAATCAGCCGATTGCCAATTTTCAGGCGATTAGTTTTAAACTCGCAGACATGGCCACTGAGATAGAGGCCGCAGAACTGCTGACCTTGCAAGCTGCCGACCTGAAAAATCGCGGCAAGCGCGTCAATCGCGAATCAGCCTTTGCCAAGTATTACGCCAGCGAAGTCTGCGTCCGCGCCAGTGTTGAGGCTGTCCAGATTTTCGGCGGCTACGGCTACACCAAGGATTTCCCTGTCGAAAAATTCTACCGCGATTCCAAGCTCTGCACCATCGGTGAGGGCACCAGCGAAATTCAAAAACTGGTTATCGCCAGAGATATTTTGAAGTAAAGCCCCGGGCCCTCAAATAAATTGTCGGCCCTCTTATCTTTGCCCCTCCATTTTCTGGCCAGGAACCTTTCTGGGCCAGTTTGGATTTACTGCACCTGATGCTTCGCGTTACGATCAAAGAAAACGAGCCTGTTGATAAGGCCCTCAAAAGACTCAAAAAGAAACTGGAAAAAACCAGCCGCCTTAAAGAGTTCAGAAAACGTCAATACTTCACCAAGCCCAGCGTAGAGCGCCGCACCGAAATCGGAAAGGCCATCTATAAAGAGGACATGATGCGCGAGCAGGAGGCATAAGCCCTCACCTGCGCTGCAGGGCCACGTCGGCTCCACCAAAATAATTTCTCCGCTCCCCGCTGCAATTGCGGGTGAGTGGATTTTTATTGCCCGTACTTTTGGAAAAATTCCCCATGGAAAATCCACACACAGCCGATGATGATTTAATTGATGGGTTTCTGCAGCATCTGCTTCACCAAAAGCGTTATAGTGCACACACCGCAGGGGGATATGGGGCCGATTGCCGAAGTTTTTCAGCCTATCTGCTGGAAAACAAACTCACCTTGATGGATGCCGGCAGTGATGACATCCGTCTATGGCTGGGCAGCCAGCTGGGCAGGGCCAGTCGCCCCATCAGCGCCCGCTCGGCATCGCGAAAACTCAGCAGCCTTCGGGCACTCTATAATTATATGGCCCAAAAGGGGGCGCGCGCAGGCAACCCCGCTGAAGGAATCCGGGGGCCAAAACTCCAAAAACCGCTGCCCACTTTTTACGGCGAAACCCAGATGCAGCACGTGCTGGAAACACCACCTGCCCAAAGCCGCCAGGCTGATTGGGTTGAATTGCGCAATATCGCCATCATCGAAGTGCTGTACACCTGCGGCATACGCCTGAGTGAATTAATTGGCCTGAAAGACGCCGACATACAATGGGCCGCACCTGCCCAAATAAAGGTGATGGGCAAGCGCAGCAAACAGCGCATTGTGCCGCTGATAAAATCAACGGCTGAGGCAATGCACAGATATCAGGCTGCACGAAATGAATACCACCCTGCACCACCTTCATTCTTCATCACCGAAAACGGGGCCCCACTTTATCCGATGCTGGTCAGCCGAGTGGTAAAGGCTCGGCTGGGGCCATTTGTCCAGGGGAAAATCAGCCCCCACAAACTCAGGCACACCTTTGCCACCCACTTGCTGGACAATGATGCTGACCTGGCCTCTATTAAAGATCTGCTGGGCCATGCAGGCCTTGCCGCCACCCAGGTCTATACCCACACCTCAGCAAGCCGGCTGAAAAAGATTCATGCGCAGGCCCATCCGCGCTCTGGCAAAAATTAAACATTTCAGCCATTGGGTTTTTTATCTTCGCAAGCCTTCGCCATTCACTGGCAGCAAGGCTTTTTACCCATGAGAATCAATATCGAATCGGTCCATTTCGACCTCAGCCAGGGCCTGGAAAATCAGGTTACAGAAAAAATTACCAAGCTGACCACATACTATGAAAACATTGTTGATGCAGTGGTTTACATGCGGGAAGGGGTCGACCTCAAAGAAGTTGAGATCAAGCTAATCGTTCCCGATACCACCTTATTTGTCCAGGAAAAAGACGCCACCTTTAACAACGCGCTCGACAGTGCCTATGAGGCCATGAAGCGTCAGCTGATCAAATACAAAGAAAAACACCTGAAAAAAGTTTAGCACCCTATGCCGCTGGGTGCCATTTGCCGATGTAAATTTGCACTCCCTTTGCAACGCACGGGGATTTTGTTCTTTTACATGTTGGCAAACAGGCAGGCTTCTTCTGCCATTGGTGCACCCAAAATCAGGTGATGTACTGCTCCAGGCAAAAACGGCGCAGCATAAACCTGCCATGCGGGTAATTCACTGCGCAGAAGCAACGCACGGGTGGAATCTCTTTTGCCCCGAATATCTCAAAAAAACCTATAGCAGCAGTTGCGGCAATCTTAAAAAAGTGATCAGGCCGGTGTAGCTCAGCTGGTAGAGCAGCTGATTTGTAATCAGCTGGTCGGCGGTTCGAATCCGTCCACCGGCTCTTTTTCTTTTTTTTAACTTGCTCAGCAACGCAGCAACTTGGTGCTGAAGGGTATTACTTGGGGTGAATGCTTGCATATTTAAATTTTATCAATCAGCCATATCAAAATGGAATTTTTAGCAGGGGGGGCTTCCATCTCTCACTTGATTCCCATTAAGCTGAAAAATTTTAAAAATGCAGGCAGAATACAAAAATAATGGGGAGATTCCAGAGCGGCCAAATGGGACAGACTGTAAATCTGTTGTCTTATGACTTCGAAGGTTCGAATCCTTCTCTCCCCACCAAAGCCACCCTGCACCTTTAAATTCAGCAGACCAATGGTCTTATGAAATTAAATGCGCCGAGCCTGTTTGAAGGAAAATTCGCCTGACGACTTGCCATATTGCTCCATCAAAACCGGACAGTATGGCTGGCCGCACAAGCAGCAATGAATTGAAAAAGCGGGAGTAGCTCAGTTGGTAGAGCATCAGCCTTCCAAGCTGAGGGTCGCGGGTT
>CBDTVD010000240.1:0-3289 GCA_965363965.1 uncultured bacterium | reverse complement strand
ATGGAGTTGTGCTGCACCCAGGCACCCTGTATCTGGGTGTTACCGAGGAATACACTGAAACGCACGCCCACGTGCCATTTCTGGAGGGTAAATCAAGTGCCGGCCGCCTTGGGATATTCATCCATGCCACAGCCGGAAAAGGTGATGTCGGCTATTGCAATACTTGGACACTCGAGATTACAGTGATACAGCCTATCAGAGTGTATGCGGGCATGCCAGTCGGGCAACTGATTTATTTCAATGTGGATGGTGAAATCGAGACTTTTTACCGCGATAAACGCGGAGCCAAATACAACCAGCGGTCGGTGAAGCCCATTGAGAGCATGATGTGGAAGAATTCGTTTTAATCAGCGGAGACCTTGGGCACTGCAAAAGGCTTTGAATGCTGCTGTGCGATGGCTCACTTTCAATTTAAACTCTTTCGGCAATAAGCTGAACGGCAAACTTTCCCCCTCGGGAATAAAAATAGGGTCATAACCAAAGCCGTGGCCCAGTGCATGTGATTCTGCTATTTTGCCATGGCATTCACCTCTATAGGTGCTCACCTTTCCATCACAATCAATATAAGCAAGCACAGCGGTAAACTTCGCTCTGCGATTTTTCACTCCATGCAATAACTTCAGCAAGTTATCGCAGTTTTCCTTGTCAGTTGCTTTTGGGCCGGCAAATCTGGCCGAATAAACTCCTGGTGCCCCGTTCAGGGCTTCTACTTCCAATCCTGAGTCTTCGGCGAGCGTGAGCTGGCCGGTCAACTTGAAAATTTGGCTGGCCTTGCTGACTGCATTCCCCTCAAAGGTCAGTTCATCTTCTGCCAAAACCAAGTGCGTAAAAATTTCGCCATAGCTCCTTAGCACTACCTCCAACCCGAGGCCATTCAATTCACGGAGTTTATGCTTGTTGGCCGAAGCAAAAATCAAGTCCATTTCAGCGCTTTTAAGGAATTCCACAATTCCCTTTTTGCAGTGGCTTCCTTCTCAAGCCTTGCGATTGGGAGGGTCAGAATCAACTGCGTATTTTGAACCTGTAAGGGTTTATGGAGAGGCTGAAATGCAAACTCGCCTTGCTGGCAGCCAAATGAAAGTATCAATTTAGGCTGATGATTCAAAGCATCAGCAAGTTGTCCGATTTTTATGGGTTGATATTGCATTCCGATTTGCATGAGCGCTGCCCAAATTTTCTCAATCAAGATTTTTTGGTCCCCTGTTAACTCCTCGTCAGGCAGCAGAAAGTAAAACTCTGCGGGTGGAGTGTTTTTGGTTTCACGTTCAACTCGCCCTTCCTCAGCTTCTTCATCCACCAGATAAAGGGATTGGGAAAAGAAACCTGCGGCCGCCATGGTCCTTAAATCCGGCTCTGAAAAATCGGTCATCTTTTTTTGGGGGTATTTTCGCTTTGCGATGGCGTACGAAATTAAAATCAACAAAGCCGCAGCCACCAGAATCGGGGAGGTTGATTTCACCAATATAGTCTTCGGGCAACAGTTTTCTGACCACATGCTTGTGGCCAAATGCAGCAATGGCAAATGGGGCCCTGCTGAAATAAAGGCATATGGAAATTTATCCCTGAGCCCTGCCACCACTGCTTTGCATTATGGCCAATCAATTTTCGAAGGACTAAAGGCCTTTAAAAGCCCTGATGGTGAGGCGTTGCTGTTTCGCATTCAGGACAATTGCGCCCGGCTTGCCCGATCAGCCAAACGCATGTGCATGCCCCAAGTTCCTGAAGATCTTTTTGTGGATGGCATCAAAGCTTTAGTTGACATAGACAGAGCCTGGATTCCAGAGAGCACTGAAGGGTCACTTTACATAAGACCATTTCTTTTTGCTGCAGACGATTTTGTGGGCATTCGTCCTTCCAGCAATTATTATTTCGTGGTATTCAGCTGCCCTGTGGGTCCATATTATTCCACGCCAATCAAAATCAGGATTGAGCAAAAGTTTACGAGGGCCTCGCCCGGAGGGACGGGCAATGTGAAATGTGCAGGGAATTATGGTTTGAGCCTATACCCGAGCATGCTGGCGGCTGAAGATGGCTACAAGCAAATTCTGTGGACGGATGCCATAGAACATAAGTACCTGGAGGAGTGCGGCACCATGAATATATTCTGCGTGATTGATGGAGTGGTTTTAACCCCTGACCTGGATGGAACAATCCTGGAGGGCATTACCAGAGACAGCTGCCTGCAGTTGCTGCGCGATGAAGGGTTTGCAGTGGAAGAGCGCCAGATTTCGGTTGATGAGCTGATGCAGGCGCAGAATGATGGTAAACTCGATGAGGTTTTTGGCGTTGGCACGGCAGCTACCATTGCCCATGTTTCTTCACTGGGCTTTAATGGCCACGAGTATAAGCTGAAACCCATTGAGGACCGCAAGGTGGCAAATTTTCTCCGGCCGAAACTCAATGCAATCAGGAGAGGGTTGGAACCCGACCCCTATGGCTGGGTAATCCCACTATAAATAATATCCTCCGGCCCGTATTTTTTCGGGTTGCTTGTGTAGGGGCTGGCAGGCACCCTGAATCGCCAGGGTTTATCCTTGTATTCTTCTGCATAGCCAATATTCACGCGGGGTGAGGCAATCAACTCGGGGTAGTAATGGCCATGGTCCTCCAGCCATATTTGATCTGCCAGCAGCGAAATGCCAGAGTGTTCTTTGCCAATGCCAAGGGCTTTTGTCAGCAAGCCTGGGCCGCTCGCGGGGTTAAAAACTGCTTTCCCTCGGCGATGCTGCATGGCCTCCAGGCCTATTAGGGGCTGCAATGCCCTTATCAGCACAACTTTGGGATCATTTTCCGCAGAAAACACAATGTTCAGCAGCTGATACATTCCATAAATGGTGTACACGTATGCCAGTCCGCCTGTTTGAAAAAGAACTTCGGTGCGCTTTGTCCGCCTGTTGGCATGGGCATGGCAGGCTTTGTCGGCTGCCCCGTCATAAGCCTCAGTTTCCACGATAATACCGGCCACTTCGATGTCATTAATCCTGGAGTATATCACTTTGCCCACCAAATTTTGGGCGGCAAGCACTGCATCAGGCTCCAGGTAAAAATCCTCGCCCAGTTTCATTACCAATTGTCTCTTTAAACCTCACATTTCCTGGGCAGGAAGAAATGGGATATTCACTATGCTCCTGCCATTGTAACTGGGCACCACTGTCGTCAAATCAACAGTCAGGCAATAGTCAATATCCTGGTCTATATTCAGGTGGTGCAGGCGGTGCGCGTGGCTGCTCTTGCGCAAAAAATCGCGAAGGGTGTGTTTGATGCTCTCATAAAGATGGATGCATCCCTG
>CBDTVD010000239.1:0-3301 GCA_965363965.1 uncultured bacterium | reverse complement strand
AGGCAACTGTGCCATCGGCAGGCTTGCAATCGGGAATATATCTGCTGCGTGTGCAGGATAATCGGGGTGTCAGCACTGCGCGGGTAATGCTCAGGTAAACGGTACCAATCAATTCATCAATGGGGCGAGGGATTTGGATAACATCCCTCGCCCTTTTTTGTACATGGCAAAGAACATTGCCGCCGGCAAAAATCAGATTTGATGCTGGCTGGCGAACAATGCAGGGCACGCAGAGGTTAAGCACACTCATACATTTTTTTAGACTTTAACATGCGAAAATTTTATTCCCTGGTTCTCCTGCTGCTTTGCGGCTTCGGGGCCAGCGCCCAGTATTCGGGCACCTACAGCATCGAGGCCGACGGCTCAGGCTATTTTTCAACTCTTCAGGAAGCTCAGGATAGTTTGCTCACCTATGGCATCAGCGGCACGGTTACGCTGCAACTGGGGAGCGGCACTTATTCCGGCACGGCCATATCGCTGAAAAACATTCCGCTGAGCAGCAGCCAGCAATTGATTGTGAGAGGCGATTTTTCCGACTCCGCCGATTTCACCATCCTCGAGAATTTTAACGACAGTGCCAACCAGCCCGACTATGTGCTGGAACTCGATGGCGTTAACAACGTCCACTTCCGCAACATCGTGTTTCTGCGCGGCAACCCTTTCAGTACCGGTGCGCGGGCAGTGCAGTTTGCCAACTCGGTTGACGATGTCAGTTTTACCCAGTGCGCATTCATCAACTTCAACTCCAGCGGCAATACCGTCAGGTCGCAAAACCGCACCGGCAATTTGTCCTTCGATAGCTGTGCATTTGCAGGCGGAAGCATCGCGCTGCGCATGGTGGCTGATACGGGGCTGATGGTCGCCAACAGTTTCTTTCAGGATTTTTCCCAGTCTGGCATTTCCGCCAGCCGCAGCATGGCTGACATTCAATACAGCCAATTCGATATTTTCGATAGCAGCCTGACGGATGGCACAGGCATCTTTCTGGACAACAGCAGCGGTACAATTAATGGAAATCAAATCAGGCTGCCGCTTGATGGAATAGGCATCGCAGTGCAGTCAGTTCCTGATTCTGCCCGCGTGTGGATTACCAACAATTATGTAAACGTCAGCTCCGTTACAAAATCGGCCATTGCCCTGCAGGTTGATTCCAGCCGCGGAGCAGTGGATATCCTCAACAACACCCTGCGCGGCACTGGCGATGTGCAGGCCACATCAGCAGCCCTGGTCTGGCTGACCAACTCAGCCAGCCAAACCCGCCTGACGCTCTTCAGCAATGCCATCATCAACCAGTCGTCTGCCATTGCATTGTCAGTGGATACCCTCAGCATGATGATAAGCCAGCGTAACGCTTTTTACAGCACCGATTCGGCTGAACTGATTCAGTTTGGCGGCGGAAACGATCTGCTGGACTTGGCTGGCTGGCAGCAGGCTTCCAATCAGGATAAAAACAGCATACAGGGCCTGCCCCAGTTTGACTCTACCGGCTATCGCTGGACCGACAATCTGCTGCTGAACAAAGGACAATTTTTTGCTGGAGTAGCTTTATTGGACATGGACATTGACCGCCAGATGCGCGACAGTGCATTCGACATTGGTGCCTGGGAAGGTGCCGCTGACAGCATGGGCACTGACACCACCATCACCGACACCACCGCCCGATTTGTAAAACTCTTCGGCCTGGGTGCGGGGGGAACCAGCATTTGCGATGCCGACAGTTTTGTCATCAGCTATTCAGCGCGCGGAAAACTCAACGATACCCTTGCCAACATCCCCATCACCATCCGCATCGCCCGCGATTCTGCAGAGTTTTTTATCTATGACACACTCAACAGTTTCACACCAAGCGATACACTTAATGGACGCGCCGTTTTCAGGCCGGGCGGCAATCTTTTTGGTACCTATACCATCACTGCCTATACCGACACCGCTTATGACAGCGACACACTGACCACCAGCATCAGTTTCTTCAGCACGCCGCAAATTGAAGCAACCGTGAATGACAGTGTGCAGTGCGGGGGCGAAAGCTTTCAATTCATCAGCACAGTTGTCGGCGGGGGCAACACCACCCGCACCTGGCGGTTTCCTGACGGCACAACCGCAACCGGAGACAGTGTAACATTTCGGCCCGGCAGCACCTTTCGCCAGGGCACTGTTGTGCTGACTGTTGTGGGTGAGGGCGGCTGCACAGCATCTGACAGTGTGCGGATTTACAGTTCACCAACCCTGTCTGCCAACTTTACAATAGTGGAACGCAATGTCAATGACAGCGGCTTCGATGTCCGACTTACTGCTATAGATACCACAAGCGGCGCCACTTATAGCTGGAGCGTAAACGGTGCCATGGATACACTCAGCGGCCGCAGCATCACGCTCAGCCTCGATAGCGGCATCCACACCTTCATGCTCCGCGTAACCAACAATGGCTGCAGCGATACCCTCACCCGCAAGTTCTTCTTGCGCAAAACAGGCATCGCAGCCCGCAACACTGGCCCCCAACTCAGCATCTACCCCAACCCCGTCACCAATGGCGAGGCCTGGGTAGTCAGCCTCGGCCATGTCAGCGGCTTGGCGCAAGTCAGCCTCTGGAATGTCAGTGGCCAGCAAGTATGGATTGGCAATGCCAGCCAATCACAGGCTCTGGTGCCCTCGGCAGGCTTGCAGGCCGGTGTCTATCTGCTGCGTGTGCAGGATGCCAGCGGCATCAGCACTGCGAGGGTGGTAGTCAGGTAGGTTTGTCCTCACATAAAATATAAGTAACCAAGGGGGGCGAGTAAATTCGCCCCCTTTTGCGTTAATATGGCAACTGATAACAGGGTCTGCAGGCTTTTCGGCATCCAGTATCCCATCATCCAGGCAGGGATGATCTGGTGCAGCGGGGCCGCATTGGCCTCGGCTGTCAGCAATGCGGGCGGCCTGGGCTTGCTGGGCGCTGGCAGCATGTATCCCCAACAGCTCCGCGATGCCATCAGGCAATGCAAGGCCGCCACCGATAAACCTTTCGGGGTCAACCTGCCCCTGCTCTATCCCGATATCGACCAGCACATCAGGGTCATCGAGGAAGAGGGGGTGAAGATCGTCTTTACCTCGGCGGGAAACCCCAAAACGTGGACAAGTCACCTGAAGGCCCTGGGCATTACTGTGGTGCATGTAGTGTCGAGTGTCAAGTTCGCCCTCAAAGCCGAGGCGGCAGGGGTGGATGCGGTAGTCTCCGAGGGGTTTGAGGCGGGCGGGCACAACGGCCGTGAAGAAATCACCACCTTTGTGCTGATACCGGCAACCCGAGAAGCCATCAAAATAC
>CBDTVD010000238.1:0-3304 GCA_965363965.1 uncultured bacterium | reverse complement strand
ATGGCAGGCGATTGTGGAGCCTTTATGGCCGTTGCCTTTACAAATCGGATATTTGCTGCAAAATTGCGGGCAGGCTGAGTTGCCCGCCCCAACCTTAAAATGGCCGAGACAGAAACATACACAGGGGGCAGTGGAAGCTATACGCCCCTGCGGCGGCTGTGGAGGCTGCTGAGGCCCGACAAAAGGGACATTGTGAATGTTTATGTGTATGCATTTTTCAACGGACTGATTTACCTGAGCCTGCCGCTGGGCATACAGGCGATTGTAAACTTTATCCAGGGCGGGCAGGTGAGCGCCAGCTGGATGGTGCTGATTGGGGTGGTGCTGATGGGTGTGGCCGCCACTGGCGTACTGCAGATTTTGCAGCTGCGCATTTTGGAGAACCTTCAGCAGCGGATTTTCGCCCGTGCCGCATTCGAGTTCGCCATCCGCCTGCCCCGCATGCGGTTCGAGGCGCTGTATAAGCAGTATGCCCCTGAGCTTGTCAATCGCTTTTTTGATACCATCGGGGTGCAGAAAGGCTTGTCGAAGATACTGATAGATTTTTCGACAGCTGCGCTTCAGGCATTTTTTGGCCTGGTGCTGCTGAGTTTCTACCACTCGTTTTTCTTCGCCTTCGGGCTGGCACTGCTGGCGCTGCTGGGCGGAATTTTCTGGCTGACCTGGCGGCCTGGCCTGCGCACCAGTCTGGCCGAAAGCAAGCAAAAATATAAGGCCGCCTATTGGCTGCAGCAGATAGCCCGCAGCCTGACGACATTTAAAATGGCAGGTGCCGAAAGCCCAGCCCTGCCCCACATGGATGCCAATGTGGGGGTTTACCTGGATGCCCGCGAAAGCCATTACAGCGTGCTGCGCACCCAGTATATCATGATGGTGGGTTTCAAGGTGGTGGTGGCAGCCGGCCTGCTGATTATCGGCAGCCTGCTGGTGATAGACCAGCAGATGAACCTCGGCCAGTTTGTGGCCGCAGAAATCATTATCCTGCTGGTGATGAACTCGGTTGAAAAGCTGGTGGTGAGCCTGGAAACGGTGTATGATGTGCTGACATCGCTGGAAAAAATAGGCAGTGTAACCGACCTGGCCCTGGAAGGGGAGGGCGGCACCCTGCCCCCTGCCGGCAGCCCGCAGGGATACTCAGTTTCACTCAGGGGTGTCGAATTTCTTTATCCTGGCAGCAGCCGGCCAGTGCTGCAGGCCATCACCATGGATGCACCGGCAGGGGCACGGGTGGGCATCAGCGGCCCCAACGGCGGTGGCAAAACGTCTCTGCTGGCGCTCTGCGGCGGGCTTTATAATCCGCAGTCGGGCATCATTTCCATCGCTGGGCAGCCCCTGGCCGCACTCGACCTGGCATTGCTGCGGAGCCGAATCGGGCAGACCTTCAGCCAGGAACCGTTCTTTGCGGGAACGCTGCGCGACAACATCGCCTTTGGCCGCACCAAAATCGGCGATGAACAGATGCTGGATGCCGCTGAGGCCGTAGGGCTGGGCCCGTACATCGCCGAGCTCCCCCTGGCCCTCGGCACCATGATTGACCCCGATGCAGGGCGGCTGCCCCGCACCATCATCGGCAGGCTGCGCCTGGCCAGGGCCATTGTGCACCAGCCCAAGCTGCTGCTGCTGGATGGCCTGCCCGACAACCTGAGCACCGAAGAAACAGAGGCCATCGCCGGCTATCTGACTGACCCAGCCCGCCCCTGGACGCTGATTGCAGCCACTGACGAGCCTGCCCTGCTGGCCCGCTGCACCCAAACATTCACCTTGACAGAAGGCGAACTGACACCCGCCAACACTGCCCATGCTTAACATCTCGCCCAACCGCGCCCTGCCTCGGCCTGGCCAGCACCTTGCCGCCATGCAGCGGCTCAGCCCGAAGCGGCCCCCGGTGATGGTGCTGCGCATTTCGCTGGTGCTGCTGCTGGCTTTCGTGGGCATCATGTTTTTGCCCTGGACCCAAAACATTCGCGCCGATGGTTATGTAACCGCACTCAGCCCCGAAAATCGGCCCCAGACAGTGCAATCAATCATTGGCGGCAGAATCGAAAAATGGTTTGTGGCGGAAGGTGAACGCGTGGCAAAAGGCGACACGCTGGTTTTCATCAGCGAAATCAAGGACGAGTACTTTGACCCCAACATCATTCAGAATACGGCTGACCAGCTGAAGGCCAAAGAACAGACAGCACAGAGCTATGAGGCCAAAGTGAATGCCCTCAACAGCCAGATTGATGCATTGCTCAGCAGCCGGGGCCTCAAACTTCAGCAGACCCGCAACAAACTCACTCAGGCCCAGCTGAAAGTAGGCACCGACAGTGCCGACCTGGGCGCAGCAAGGGCCGCCCTGGCCACCGCTCAAGAACAGGCCCAGCGATTTGAAACCCTTTACGCCGATGGCCTCAAAAGCCTCACTGACCTGGAAAACAGGCGCCTGAAAGTGCAGGAGGCCCAGGCCAAAGTGGCATCGGCCAGCAACAAATTGCTCACCAGCCGAAATGAGCTTATCAATGCGCAGGTGGAAATCGCCAGCCTGGGGGCAGAGTTTGAAAAAGAAATTGCCAAGGCAGAATCGGAGAAGTTTACAGCACTTTCCTCCCTCTATGCCGCCGAGGGCGACATCACCAAACTGCAAAACAAATACACCAGCCTGGCTGTGCGTCAGGGATATTATTACATCACTGCGCCGCAGGATGGCTACATCACCCGTGCAACCCGCCAGGGATTAGGCGAAACCATAAAGGAAGGCGAGGCACTGATGACCATTATGCCAGCCGAGATGGACCAGGCGGTGGAGATGTATGTGATGCCGCTGGATGTGCCGCTGCTGCGTCCGGGGCACCACGTCCGCCTGCAGTTTGATGGCTGGCCTGCCGTGGTGTTTTCAGGCTGGCCGAATGTCAGTGTCGGCACCTATGGCGCGCAGGTGGCAGCAATAGATAATTCCATCTCACCCAATGGCCTCTATAGGGTGCTGCTGGCACCCGACCCTGCCGGCCCGCCCTGGCCCGATGGCATAAGGGCAGGCGGCGGCGCCAAGGCAATGGCTCTGCTGAAAAATGTCCCCATATGGTATGAGCTGTGGCGAAAAATCAACGGTTTCCCCCCCGATTATTATTACACTGGCAAAGGCGATGGAGCAAAGCCTGGGGCAGGCGGGCAGAAAGAAGAAAAAAAGTCGGATGAAAATTGATGCCATAATCCTGTGCTGGGGGCTGATGTTTTCGGCCTGCGGGCTGCGGGGCCAGGGCACAAGTGCCGACAGCCTGACATTGGATTATTCGCAGTACATGGCGATGGTGAAAGCCCACCA
>CBDTVD010000237.1:0-3307 GCA_965363965.1 uncultured bacterium | reverse complement strand
AGGCCAAATGCTACACCGCCTTTTTCACTGATTATGGCATTTACTGCCGAAACGATGGAAGCATCGTCTGCACCAATTGCGATTATATTGTGGCTATCGTGTGCCACACTGCTGGCAATTGCACCGCTTTTTAATCCGACATTTTTTATCCAGCCCAGGGCAACTGGGGCATGGCTATAGCGATTAACCACTGCAATTTTCAGCAAATCTCGCTCTGGGTCGCTTACCACGTTTCCATTATCTATTTTTGGCTTGTGGAGTTCAATGGTTGTGGTCAATAGTCCATCGTGGGCGCAGATCACCTTTAACATTCCATCTTTGGCTGGAAATATCAGCTGATTGGCAGATATCGGCTCGCAATTGAAATGATTGATTATGGCCGAATTTGCCTCGGGGACCAGGCACTCGCCATTTTCTGCCACCAGCACTCCATTGATGTAAATCTGTTTTGGACGGGGATTATACAGGTCATCGAATACAATAAGGTCGGCCGGGTCATTGGGTTGCAGCATCCCGACATCAATTTTATAATGCAATTTGGGGTTGAGGCAAGCTACTCTGAAAACGTCTATGGGTGGATAGCCTGCGGCAATTGCTTTGCCTGCCAGCAAGTTAATATGGCCTTCAAGCAATTCATCAGGGTGTTTGTCATCGCTGCAAAACATCAGCCCATCAGGGCCATCATCCAACAGCGGAATCAATGCATCATAATTCCGCGCTGCGCTGCCTTCCCTGATAAGGATTTTCATTCCCAGGGCTCGCTTTTCGGCCCCTTCTTCCAATGTAGTACACTCATGGTCTGTCGAAATTCCGGCATTGGCATATTTTTTCGCGTCTTCGCCTCGCAATCCTGGCGCATGGCCGTCCACCGGTTTTCCTATTTTTTTTGCGGCATTTATTTTGGCCAATATGCCTGGGTCACTGTGCAATACTCCCGGATAATTCATCATCTCACTGAGGTAATGAATGTCAGGTGAGCCGAGTAATTCAGCCACTGCCTCGGCATGAATGGTGGCGCCAGCAGTTTCAAAGTCAGTGGCTGGTACACAACTGGGCGCACCGAATCTGATTTTCAAGGGGGCTTGTTTTGCATCCGCAATCATATACTCTACACCTTGCACGCCCATCACATTTGCAATTTCGTGCGGGTCGCTGATTGTAGAAACTGTTCCATGCACTACGGCAGCCCTGGCAAATTGGGCCGGTGTCAGCATGCTGCTTTCTATGTGGATATGGGCATCTATAAACCCGGGTGAAATGAAATGTGCAGGTGCTGAACTCAGCCTGACTATTTCCTCGATTTTTCCATCTTTTATTCTTACTTGCCCTGGGAAGATTTCCCCCGCTACCACATCAATGATTTGCCCTGTAAGGCTGAATGCGCCGTTCACCCTGCGAAATAACAACTCCTAATTCTGGAGCAGCCAAAAAAAAAACGCCTTCCCCAAAAATGGGAAAGGCGCCTAAAAAGTTGAATGCTAAAGCTTATTTGCTGCTGTTGCTGTTGACAACGTTAACAACGCGTGATCCATTCATCTGATAGATAACCGCAACTACATAAGCGTTGGCAGGGTTGATTTTGTCATCCAAAGTGTAAGTGTAGGTCTTTTTCACTTCATGGTTGGCAGCTACATCACCAGTGGCCAGCGTTTCACCAGATACGCTTGGCGTAATGGCTCCCCTGAGCAAATGCATGTGCTTGAAACTTGCAACATAGCCTTTTCCATTGACATTCTGACGCTCGATCACATCGTCCTCTACGACATATAGGGCAATCGTATATGTTCCAGCGCCTGCAGTGAAAAACTTAGATTTGGTCTTTACTGTGAGGGTTTTGCCTTCAATAGTTTGTGAAAGTGCGACAGCGGCCATTGCATCATTTTTGGCTACTCGGTTATTGGTAGCGTTTGTCAAACCATCATAGTAGTTATTCTGCGGATTGTTCTCATCGTAGCCGTACATTGTTGTGCCCTCTGTAAAAGTAGGGATGTAACGGGTTGTGGGAGCAAGCATATTGCGCAAAGCAACAGCATCCTGGTTGGCCAGTTTATCAAAATATGGACCTTGGTTGACATCAGTGTGCACTGAAAGGCCGTTAACCAGCCCAGCTTTGGAACTTACAAGTTCGTTGAAAAATGGAATTCCATTGGCACCGCAAGGGCCGCACCATGTCGCAGTAATGTCAGTTACAAATGATTCTTGCTGCTGTGTTGGGGTCAGGGCAGCATATTCATCTGGCGGAACAACAATGGGGTTGTCATCCTTAGGCTGATCTGGAGTCTTTTTGCAATTTGAGGCGAGGAGCATGGTTGCCGCGCCAAAAAGAAGTACGAGTTTCTTCATGTTAATTCTTTTAGTGAAAGGTTATAGTAGCTATTGCTGACTGCGAATTTAAGCAACAACCGGCCCATGATGCACCATACAGATATCCGCATCTATCGGGATATTAGATTTGTAGAGGTTATGGCACCCACTGCAGCACTTCAAACATTTTCAGCAGCCAGCCTTTAATTAAAGTAAGAATGAGCCAATTTATCGACATGCTGAAATGCTTGCCCGTGATTGTGATTGCAGCTGCCGCGGGTTGCACAGGCCACCGCATGACCAATAATATCAATGCCGCTGCTTTGCCCGCCGACATTGGTAAATACACCCTCGTGGTGGAGGAATTTCAGCAGCTGGACCCAAAAACTCGTGCAGGTGAAAGGGTTGTGGATACTTTCATCGAAAAATCAGGATTTTCCTATGTCAGCAATACGGCGGCCAATACCCCAACGGATGAAAAACCATTGCCGGATAATCCGCTGATAGTCGAGACCAATCAAAATTTATCGGCTTACAATGGCAAAATTGCTTCTGCTTTTAAAAAGTATGAGGGCAGCTGGATGGCAGCAAAGCGGGAAGCAATTGATGGGCTGGATGTCAATCAATATAGGTATGTGCTGAAAAAGAAGCCGGCCGTGCACTGTTACATCGATGGCGAAGGCAACACCAGCCTTGTTAACTATGTCTATTTATACAACTTTCAGGATAGGAAAACAGGCGCAATGATGCCGACCATTGAAATATACGCCACCAATCCTGAGAAGACGATGAAAGCAATTGTCAAGCGGCTGAATGATTTACAGTAAGCCAAGGTAGGCAAGAGCCAGCCGCTGGTATGTGGTGGCGTTTTCCCTGATGCGCCCTAAATCATCTCTATCCAGTGAGCGGGCCACTTTGCAGGGAACGCCCAGCACAAGGCTATTTGGGGGAATTACTTTGCCCTCGGGTATGAGTGCATTCGCCCCGACAATGCAGTTTTCAC
>CBDTVD010000236.1:0-3318 GCA_965363965.1 uncultured bacterium | reverse complement strand
GAAGACAACTGGGTGAGTGCCCGGAGCGATGCCTGTTTCAGCGCCAAAAACCTCTACAATTCCAGTTTTACAGGCAATCGCCTGATTGCTGATGGTTTTGTAGAGCAGTGGTGGAGCCTGCAGGATTACCCCGCAAGCCTGAAAGTGAAAGAATATCCTGTGCGCGGCAAGGCCAAAGGTGAAGTGTTTGTGGCCGATTACATCAAACAGCGGCCTGAGGGCGGCATGCGCAAGAGCCTGATAGTAGAAGACAACACCTATATTATGGCAGGGCAGCAGGGCAACCATAAGCCGCTGTTTATCTCAGCACTTGACAAAGAAGTGGCGACAAAAAACGGCAAGGACAGGCCTGCCGCAATGGACGAGCTTCAGCAGCTGACAGGCTGGGACATGAAAGGCCAGTATGTTCCACAAGCAGGTGATTATCAGATACTGAAACCTGGCGGTGCCGACCGCCCTGGCATGGCCGACATCACCCTGATGAGTTTTAAATCGGCCAGGGATGGTGCTGCAAGTATCTCGGTTAGCTTGGCAGAACTCAAAATCGCTGATGGTACCCTGGTGCGTGTCATCAACTTGCACAACCCCAATCTGCAGGAACTGATGACGGTGAAAAATGGCCGGCTGACCTTCAGCCTGAAACCCTACCCAGCCCTGTCGCCCGCTGGGGCAGAAATAGCCAGCAATTACCTGCTGAAAGGTGCCCCGCTCGACCCCAAGTATCGCGTTTTTCGCCTGGAGTATGTGCCCGCCCTTTCGCTTGTGCGAAAAGATGATCGCGTAGAATTATGGACCCCGCATGGCCCCGCACCCGATTATTGGAGAACTCAGTGGACTGTTGACGGAAAAGCCCTGGGCAATGGTCCGGTGGCTTACCGAAGCGGGGCAAAATATCGGGTTACAGTTGACCTGGGCAATGGCCTGAAATCTGACCAAACCCTCAGCCTGTAAAATTCAATCGGCCTACCTTCGCCCGATAGATGGAGCAGGCTACAATCAACGAACTCGCCAGCCGACTGCTGAAGGTCTGCCTGGCAGAGGATGCCCCCGATGGAGACCAATCGACACTGGCCAGCATCCCTGCGGAAAAACTCGGACGGGGCAGGCTGATTGCCAAAGAGGACGGCGTACTGGCTGGGATGGAAACTGGCAAGGCGATGTTCCACTTGCACGATCCTTCCCTTGAAATCAACCTGCTGAAGGGCGATGGGGATTCCGTCAGCCCCATGAACCTGGTGATGGAACTCGGGGGGCGATTGCACAGCCTGCTGCTGCTGGAGCGCAGCGTGCTCAACATCATGCAGCGGATGAGCGGAATTGCCACTTTGACACGCGAATTTGTGCGGGTGCTTGATGGTACCAATTGCCGAATACTGGATACGCGGAAAACGGCCCCCGGGCTGCGCAAACTCGATAAGTGGGCAGTGCGCATCGGCGGCGGCCACAACCACCGCATGGGCCTCAGCGACATGATCATGCTCAAGGATAACCACGTGGACGGGGCAGGCGGCATCCGGCAGGCAATCCTGAAAACAGCCGAATATCAAAAAGCAAAAGGCCAGAACCTGCCAGTGGAAATAGAAACCCGATCATTGGATGAGGTAGCTGCCGTGTTGGAAATCGGCCAGGTAACCCGTATCATGTTCGATAATTTCTCGCCCGAATTGGTCAGAAAGGGCGTTGCGATGGTCGGCGGCCGATTTGAAACCGAGGCCAGCGGCAAAATCACCCTGAGCAATGCCCGCGCCTATGGCGAAACCGGAGTAGATTTCATTTCAAGCGGGCAAATCAGCCACACAGTTGATGCGCTGGATTTAAGCCTGAAAATCAAATAAAGGCAGGGGCGCACTATTTGGTAAACGCCTCGAAAGGCAGCAGGATGCCCTGCAGCTGACGATTCTGTATCAGCAGCACCTCATTGTCATTGTTCATGATGCCCAGGCTTCGCTCAAGGTCGGTGTTGGTCAATGTATCTATGGCCTTGGTTCCCTGGCGCGCCATCCGCCTGTACAGGCTCAGGCGGTCTTCTTTGCCTTTGTGGTCGACAATTACCACCGCATATGGGCTTGACTTTTTCACCGAGTCGGCATTTCCTCGTGGCTCTATTCCCTCAAACTCCATGCTGAGGAAACTGGCATAGAGGGCTTTGCTGCTGGCATCACTCAATGGCTGAGGCTCTCCCCCAGGCCGATTGCCTACAAACTGATTGCCTTGCAAAGCAACTCGATATCCCCCGCCGAGTACAGATGGCGGCGTATGGAGTTCCACCCTGGTAATGTCCCCGATAGGGAAACGCATCAGCTCGCGGCCGCGCCAGATGGTGGGGGCCACAGCATAGCGAACACTGAGGTAACCAGCAAAGCCTGGGATATGGGTAATGTAGGGGTCTTCTTCGCCATCCAGCAGCATAAAAGTGCCGAGTTCATCAGGGGTGCTGCCGCCAACATAGTACACCAGGTCAGGCTTGGAGTGTCCGTTCTCGTACAGTTCCACTTTTACTCCGCTGGCAGCCAGGTTTCGCATCGCTGTCTCGCGCATACTCGGTGCAACAGGCAGTTTAATCCTGACCCCTTCCAGTGTTTCGAACAGGATAGCCAGCTTGCTTAAATCAACAGTGTATTTTCCATTCACCATCCAGGGTGCGCCGGTGCCATCGCGCTCGATGGTTACTTTTCGCCCGCTTTTGTCGGCCATGAAAATTTTGGTCAGGGCCGCAGTGTCTGGGGTGGCGAATGCCTTGTCATCGGCCCCGAAAGTTGAACTGCTGTCGCGGAGCAGCAGAATGGCGACAATGGCCGCTGTCAGCACAAGGCCCAGCAGCAATATCATGGTATTTCGGCGGGCTTTCATGATGCGATGTTATTGGGTTGTGGGCTCAAAGATTCTTCGGCAAAACGCTTGATTAAGGGCAAAGGTGTGCCAAAAATGGGAATATGGTTCTGATTCAGCCGCTTTAACTTTGTTCTATGCCCAGCGAGAGATGGTTAGTCAAGCCCAAAATCGTCCAATGGGCTATCGAGCGGGACGGCCAAAATGTCGAGGAGTTTTGGGAGCAGCACCCAAAGATCAAAAAGCAGTTCGAGCATCCTGAGGGCCCTACTCTTCCGCAAATGGCTGCCTTTGCCACAAAAGTCCATTTGCCCTACGGCTTTCTTTTTTACAATGAACCACTTGAAGAGGAGTTGCCCATACCCTATTTCCGAGCTGGTGAAGGGCAAGTTGCTGATGTTCCATTGGCTGTCAGCAACACCATTGGCATCATCCTGCGCCGACAGGAATGGCTGCGAAATGATCTGATTGAAAACCGAGAGGAGCCCC
>CBDTVD010000235.1:0-3324 GCA_965363965.1 uncultured bacterium | reverse complement strand
AGGAATCCTACCGCCGTAAGAAATCTTTGCAGGAATTTGAAGATTACCTCTTTGTTAAGCACCTTTTTCATTGCTGTTCGAAAATCTATGTCTGCAAGCAAAGATAAATCGCATTTTGCCATTATGATAACCCCCCCCCTCCAGCATTTCAATGGATATGTGGACTCAGGCAAGGGCGTGAATAGCTTTGCTCCATAAAAACCCCCGTTTAACAGCGTTGTACCGAGAATGATAGACCACATCATCAAAGAAATCATTGAAGGCGAAGACCCGCGCGGCCGAGACGTTTGGCAGCGGTTCGGCCTCAACCCGCCCTACCCCTACTATGGCTGGGGCATCACTCGGCTGAAGGCATACGCCAAAAAGCTCGGCAAAAACGCCGACCTGGCCCGTGAGCTATGGGGAAGCAGGGTGCACGATGCCATGCTGCTGAGCAGTTTTGTCGAGGAAGCCAAAAAGCTCAGCGCTGGGGAAATTGAGCGCAGAGGGGGCGAGTTCGGCAGCCATGACATCGCTGACCGGTTCGGCACCATGCTCGGCGAGGGGTATCCAAAAGCCCCAGAGGTAGTGGAGGCTTGGCACAATCACCCCGATGAGCACCGCCGCCGCTCCGCCTATGCGGCAGCCAGTGCCCTGGCCAAAAAAGGCAAGCTGCCGCCGGAACTCGGCGCAGCCCTGCTCAAAAAAATTGCCGAGGATATCCATGGCGAGGAAAACTTTGTCAAGGAGACCATGCTGTTTGCCATCTATACCCTCGGCAGGGCCGATTCCGCCCTCAAGCCCCTGGCCATCCAAACGGCAGAGGCCGCAAAAGGCGTTATGATAGACTATGGCGAGAGCAGCTGCACCCAAATAGACCCCCTGAAAATGCTGATGCGGTGATGGGGATGTGTTGAGGGATTTAGCACATACTCTATCCCCTGGCGCTGGTATCATTGCACCTCCGCTGCACTCATCCATGCTATACAATTCACACCGTGCACTCGAATTGCTCAGGCTGGGCACCAATCTGTCTAACGCCGATTTTCATCCATCCCAAGAAGAAGCCATTCGAGGATTGGTTGAAGGCAAGGGCCGGCTGCTGGTTGTGCAGAAGACAGGTTGGGGCAAAAGCCTGGTCTATTTCATCGCCATCAAACTGCTGAGGGAGCAAAATCAGGGCCCTGCCATCCTTATTTCGCCCCTCCTGGCACTGATGCGAAACCAAATTGCTGCCGCCGAAAAAATCGGAGTTAGGGCGGTGAGCATGACATCAGAGAATAGGGACGATTGGGAGGCGATACAGGCAAAAATCAGTGATGACGAGGTTGACATCTTGCTGATATCGCCCGAGCGGCTAAATAACGAACTTTTCCAAAAAGAAGTGCTGCCTGCGGTGGCGGGGCGTGTATCGCTGCTGGTGGTGGATGAGGCACACTGCATTTCTGACTGGGGCCACGATTTCAGGCCAGATTATCGCCGGGTGGAAAGGATCATCAAACTGATGCCGAGGAACCTGCGGGTTTTGGCGACAACGGCCACAGCCAACAACAGGGTGATGGCCGATTTACAGCAAGCATTGGGCGAGAATCTGCTGGTGCTGAGGGGCGAACTCGGCAGGCCGACCCTGTTGCTGCAGACGATGAAAATAGAGAGCCAAGCAGAACGAATGGCCTGGATGGCAACGCACATTCCGAGTATTGCTGGCAGCGGCATAATCTATACCCTGACCCAGCGCGATGCTGAGCAGGTGGCAGAATGGCTGAGGTATAATAGCATCGAGGCCCAAGCCTATCACAGCAGCCTGCTGCCGCAAACCACTATTGAACTGGAAGATGCCTTGCTGGCCAACCGATTAAAAGTGCTGGTTGCCACCACAAAACTCGGCATGGGATATGATAAACCCGATTTAGCCTTTGTGATTCATTATCAAACACCTGGCTCGGTGGTCGGCTATTACCAGCAGGTTGGGCGGGCCGGGCGCAATCTTCCCCATAACGTTGCGGGTGCCTATGGAGTACTGCTAAGTGGCAAGGAGGAAACCGAGATTAACGACTTCTTTATCAACAGTGCATTTCCTTCACGTTTGGAGGTTGAACAGGTGCTGGATGCCTTGGAGATGGCCCCAGAGGGCTTGTCGATTATTGAACTTACTGAAAAAGTGAACATAAGCCAAGGGCGGATTGCGAAGGCCCTTCAACTTCTTTCACTCGAAACAGCATCTCCGATTGTTAAGGTAGGCTCTAAGTGGAGGATTACCACAACCGAATTGAGCGAAGAGTTTTGGGCACGGGCAGAGCGATTAACCAACCTCAGACGCGCAGAGCAGGAACAAATGCAGCGATACGTCGCACTGCAGGATGGACATATGAAATTTTTGATCGAAGCCCTCGACGGAAACGCTGACGATCAATCGCCTCCACCCCTCAGGCCACTCACCCTCTACACCGACCCTAATCTGGTGCTGGATGCACAGGCATTTGTTAAAAGAGCCAGCCTTTCCCTTGAAACCAGAAAGCAATGGACGGTGGGTGTTAGGGAAATTTTGGCAGTGAAGGCAAAAATTCCTGAGAACATGCAGGCACGCCCTGGAAAGATTCTTTGCACTTGGGGCGATGCTGGCTGGGGTGCCATGGTGAAAGAGGGAAAATACAAACTCAACAAATTTTCAGATGAATTGGTGGAAGCTTGCGCCGAGATGCTGAAAACGTGGGCGCCCGTGCCCGCACCTGCCTGGGTAACTTGCATTCCTTCTCGGCACCATCCCCATTTAGTGCCCGACTTCGCCAAGCGTCTGGCAGATGCATTGGGGCTTGGCTTCTATCCAGTTCTGCAGAAAATCGCCGATAGGCCTCCCCAAAAGCAGATGGCCAACAGCCCCCAGCAGGCCCTGAACGTCCTCGGCTCAATTGGCGTTAATGGGACTGTTTTGCCTGGCCCCGTGTTATTGGTGGATGACATGGTGGACAGCCGGTGGACCCTCACTTATGCCGCATATCTGCTCATCCAGAACGGCAGCGGCCCCGTCCATCCCCTGGCGCTGGCGTCCACACTGAACGCAGAGAACCATGATTGAACCATTATCCCCAAACACGCAGGCCATCCTGCTGCTGACAGCCCCGCTGATCATCGGCAGCAAAGGGTGCCGCCAAAGCCTGCTTAGCCCCAAAGAGTATAATTGCCTCGCCTATATTTTGCGAGACAATCAGCGCCAGCCTGGGGATTTGATTGGCCCCGAGGCAGAAGAAATCCTCCAGCTCAGCACGGCATCCTTTCCGCATGCACGGCTGCAGGCATTGCTGGGGCGGGGGTTTCTGCTGAGCCAAGCCATTGAAAAATGGCAGC
>CBDTVD010000234.1:0-3337 GCA_965363965.1 uncultured bacterium | reverse complement strand
AGCCACCATCGGCAAAAAGGCCCTCGGGCTGGTGGTTACCGATGAGCAAGCCAGGCGCATAGGCTTCGGGCGGGCACTTGGCCGCTACTTCAGCAAATTCATCAGCAGCATCATCCTATACATCGGTTTCCTGATGATTTTGTGGACAGCTAAAAAGCAGGGCCTGCATGATCAAATCGCTGGCACCCTGGTAGCCAAGCGATAAACCGCTGATTATCACTATAAAAGCGGTGTAAATGCGTAGCTGGGCGCATACCCCCAGCACCAATGAAAACGCGCGCGCTTTGCGGCAGCCAGAGTATCCCCAGATATAGCGGGTGAGCTGAAATTTTTACGCCACGCTCATGCCGAGTGCCTTTAGCTGGTCTGGCTCTATTGGGCTGGGCGCATCCAGCATCAGGTCTCGGCCGCTGTTGCCTTTGGGGAATGCGATGACATCGCGGATGCTCTCGGCACCCACCATCAGGGCAGCCAGCCTGTCGAGGCCGAAAGCACAGCCCCCGTGCGGGGGAGCACCAAACTCCAGCGCCTTTGTCAGAAAACCGAATTTTTCTTCTGCCTCCGCATCACTGAGGCCGATGGCCCTGAAAATTTTCCGCTGCAAAACTGCATCGTGGATGCGGATGCTGCCGCTGCAGGTCTCCCAGCCGTTGATGACAAAATCATAAGCATTGGCCAGCACTGCCCCTGGGTCGGTGTCAATCAAATGGATATGCTCACGTTTGGGCGATGTAAAAGGGTGATGCTCAAAGGTCCAAGCGCTGGCGTTTTCATCATAGGCGAACATGGGGAAATCCACCACCCAAAGCGGGGCGAATTTGTCCTTTGGCCTGAGGCCCAGCTGGCTGCCGAGCTCGAGGCGGAGGTCGCCCAATGCTTTTAGCGTCTTTGCGCGGGGGCCAGCGCCGATCAGCAGCAGGTCTCCAGGGACTGATCCGGCCTCAGCGAGCCAGCGGCGTATGGCCTCCTCACCAAAAAACTTGTCGGCCGATGACTTGACCGTTCCATCGGCATTGTGCCGAGCCCAAACCAATCCGCTGAGTCCCTTTGCCTTGGCGAGCTCCGTTATGGCATCTATCTGTTTGCGCGTCCACTTCCCTGCACCCTGGGCCAGCAATCCGCCCACCAGCCCATTTTCGTTTGACAGGGCTGAGAGAAAAGGAGGAAATTCCGAACCCTCGACCAGATTGCTGAGCGGGACAATCGGCATCCCGAAGCGGAGGTCGGGTTTGTCGGTACCGTATTGCGCCATTGCCTCGGCATAGGTCATGCGGGGTATCTCGCCTATGGCGTACCCCATCACCTCGCTGAACAGGTTTTGGACGTATTGGCTGAAAAGTGTCAGAATATCCTCCTGCTCCACAAAAGCCATTTCGCAGTCCACCTGGGTAAACTCAGGCTGACGGTCGGCACGGAAATCTTCATCGCGAAAGCACTTGACAATCTGAAAGTAACGGTCATAGCCCGCCATCATCAGCAGTTGCTTGAAGGTCTGCGGGCTTTGGGGCAGGGCATAGACACTGCCCTGATGGATTCGGCTGGGCACCACAAAATCGCGAGCGCCTTCAGGGGTGCTTTTGATCAGGAACGGAGTTTCAATTTCAAGAAAGCCCTGCTGATCAAGGAACTTTCGGGTGGACTGCATGATGCGGTGCCGAACCACCATCGCCCGCTGCAGGGGCCCTCGGCGGAGGTCGAGGTAGCGGAATTTCATTCGCAGTTCTTCGCCGCCATCGCTGTTGTCCTCGATGGTGAAGGGCGGCACGGGGCTGGTGCTGAGTATGGTGAGTGCGGCTGCCACCACCTCGATTTCACCGGTAGGAATGTTGAGATTTTTCCGCTCGCGCTCCCTCACTGTGCCCTCGATTTGAATGCAATACTCTCGCCCGAGGGATTGAGCACCAGCAGTGAGTTCTGGATAAGCCTCACCTTCAAAGACCAGTTGGGTCAGCCCGTAGCGGTCTCGGAGGTCAATGAACACCAGCTGGCCGAGGTCTCGGTTTTTCTGCACCCATCCGGCAAGTGTAACCGTTTGGCCGATGGAATCAATGGTCAGTTCTCCGCAGGTATGGGTCCGATACATCTGTGTGCGGGCAAAGTTACCTTTGGCGCCCCTCTCTGCAGCGGCGATACACCCTGCCTGGCTGAACCATAGGCTGATGCACTGGGCAAAGCTATGCTGCCGAGCGAAAATTGGGTGTGCTGCTGCTTATCGGCCTTGGGTTTTCAGCCTGCGGAGCGAAACCTCGGTAATAATCATCATGGCGATGACGGCGGCCACCATGGCGCCGGCAGCCAGCATCACCAGCCACTCACCATTCACAAAAGGACACATCAGCAGCACCACTGCAAATTGCGCCCAGCCCAGGCGCCACATCCATCGGCCGGATATATCCTGGGCAGCATTCCACATGGCTGGGCTGCTGCGGCTGCGCGGTGTGCGATAACCATAGTAGTGGTGCGGCACATCGCGGGGCGGGGGATAGGCCCGCATGATGCCCGCAATCAGCGGCAAAATCCCTGAAACTGCCAAAGCGACTAAAATTGAAACGACAACTTCTGTTTGCATTGATATGTTGTAAGTTTGCTGAGATGCCTGCCACACCCCACGGAAGCCCTAAAATTACAAACGCGGCCCTGATTAAGGGGCGCGGGGCCCAGCACAATGCCCCCAATCGCTTTGAAAAGGCAACCCCTGAAGAGTATTTTGAGGACGACCCTGATGAGTGGGCACACCCCAGCACCGAGACCAAGTTCATCGAGGTGTTTCCCAAAACAATCCTGAACAAGGTGCGCAGCCCCGACATCCCCAGCGAGTGGAGCCTGAACCCCTATCAGGGTTGCGAGCATGGATGCATTTACTGCTACGCCCGTGAAACGCACGAGTACTGGGGATATAGCGCAGGGCTGGACTTTGAGCGCGTGGTGCTGGTGAAAAAATCAGCCCCCGAATTGCTGGCCCAGGCATTTGAAAACCCCAGCTGGAAACCTGCCAGTGTGATGCTGGCCGGCAACACCGACATTTATCAGCCTGCAGAGCGAAAATACGGGCTGACGAGGGGGCTGCTGCAGGTCTTCAGCACCTATGGCAACCCCGTGGGGATGATTACCAAAAACAGCCTCATCCTCAGGGACCTCGATATACTCAAGGAACTGAATGCGCGGGGGCTGCTGCATGTCAGCGTCAGCATCACCACGCTGGACGAAAACCTCAGGCGCATCATGGAGCCGCGCACGGCGACCATCGCCCAGCGATTCAAGGTGGTGGAAACGCTCAGCGCGGCGGGCCTCCCCGTCAATGTGATGCTGGCCCCCATTATCCCCGCCTTAAACGACC
>CBDTVD010000233.1:0-3338 GCA_965363965.1 uncultured bacterium | reverse complement strand
CGGGGTTGTGGCTGAAGTCTGCGTCCATCTCACAGATGTACTGGTAATCGCGCTCCAGTGCCCACTTAAACCCAGCGATATAAGCTGTGCCGAGGCCCCCCTTTCCCTGGCGCTCCATCAGGTGGAGCCGGCCTGCCCCTGGCCCGCCCGCCACCGACTTTACCAATGAAGCGGTGCCATCGGGGCTGCCATCGTCCACCACCAGAATGTCGAACGCTGGTGTCAGCCCGAGCACGGCATGCAGAATCCGCTCGATGTTCTCCCGCTCATTATAGGTCGGGATAATCACCAGGCGTTCGCTTGCGGCCTCAGGGTTGGCAGTCAATGGAAAATAGGGGAGAAGGGTGGCTGAAAAAGAAAGATGCCGTGCTGGGGCAGGGTGCAAAATTAATTCCCCCTTGCCAGCACGGCCCCTTAAAATATGTGTTATTGTTTACTCGAGCACAATGAACGTTCCATCAGACTGATAGAATCGCTGGTCATAGCCCTCGATTTCCGTTTTGTAGAGATAGACACCGAGGGGGACCCGCTGGCCATTGACCAGCCCATCCCAGGGTTTGCTGGCACTTGTGGAATAGACCATCTGGCCCCAGCGGTTGAATATCTGCATGGTATAGTTTTTAATCCAGATACCTCGCGGCCCGAAACTGTCATTCAGCGCTGGGCTGATGTTGGGCGTAAAGGCATTTGGCAGATGGAAAATGGGCCGCTGCGCCAGGCAGAAAGGAGCCGACCAGCTGCGGCCGCTGTCACCATACACGCCGTCCCGCTCAATTGCGCGCACACGGTAGCAATGGAAGGTGGCAGTGTCGCTCAGCAGGATGTCGCTGTATGTCAGTTCGCTTCCGCTCAGCACGCCCAGCAGCTGCCATTGGCCAAGCTGCTCCTGATATTTGTATAGTTCATAACTCTGCACGCCATTGAACCAGTCGCGGTAAGGTGTCCAGTTTACATCGTTCACCTCGCCGTGTGCATATCCGCTCAGCAGCGGCGGGCATGCCCTGTTGCTCATCATGCTGATGTTGTTGCAGTGGTCATAAGCCTGAATGCGATAGCACACCTCTTGCCTCCCGAGTCCATCAACGTCTGTCCAGGTAGTATCAAGGGGAGTGAGTGTGGTGTGGACTTCTTCCCACAGGCTGAGTCCTTCTACTCGGCGATAGACGATGTATCCGCGCACATCATGGCTGTTGCTGCGGCCCCACAGCACGCGAATGGTGCCATCAAGCTCGACTGTTGCGGTTACGGCAGGCAGGCCGCGCGGAGCGATGTTGTCCCAGGGCTGGGCACGGCTGAGGTTGCTCCAGCTGCTCCACAGGCCATCATCCGAGGTGGCCAGGATGCGATAAGTAAAGTTGCTGTCGCAGTAAACCAGTGTGTCGGTCCATATGGTATCGAGGCCGCCGAGCGTGGTGATGATTCTGCCATCGCGCTCAACCTGATAGGTGCCCACGGTGAATCCGCGATAGGCTGTCCATTTCAGGCTGACTTTGCTGTCGCCGGGTTTGGCATCAAGCAGCATGGTCTGATGGACGTTGATGGGGTTCTGCCCGATGTTGAGGCAGCTGTCTATGGCGCTGATGCGATACTGCCAGGGCCCGATGGTGGTGTTGACTGGGAGATCGGCATAGGTGGTGTCTCGGACATTTGGCCCTACAACAATCCACTGGTTGCCAATGCCCAGCAGTCGGCGCTCGACAATGTAATTGGTTACATCAAAGGATGGTGAGGCACCCCATTGCAGGCCTACACCGCCGATGGAAGGGTCGGTGTTTTCTATTGTGGCAAAGCGGAGGGTGGGCGGCACCGGTGCATCAAGATTGATGGAGGTGAGGGTATCCCAGTTGCTGTAAGCAATCAGGGTGCTGTCCTCCAGGTTGACTGCATGTACGCGATAGGTATAAGGCGCATTGCATTGGGTGTAGTAGTCGCTCCAGCCGAGGCTGTCTTTGGGCTGCACTGCGATGGCAAAGAAATTGGTGTCCGATGGGCCCTGGCGCTCGACAACATAAGTCCACTGGGTAAAGCCTGCGTATGGTGTCCAAGTGATGCGGTTGACGCCGCTGAAAGCTGTGGCCGTCAGGTGGATGGTGGTGTGCACCTCGCTCAGCAGGGCGTTGTTGCCGCAGCTGTCGAAGGCTTCTACGCGATAGCTGTAAGGCTTGCCGTGCGTGTTGAGGGCCGTATCAACAAAGCCTATGGGCTGAGTGGTGCCTGTGCGGACAGTGCCTGCGAGGGCATAGCCCGTGCCGGCATCGCGATATATGCGATATCCCTGGCGCGTTGCCTTGGCGACAGGCAAAAACTCGAGCCTGATGCGGCCATCGTTTGTACCCGTGCGGGCGACTGTGGCTACCAGCACCTCACTTGCCAGCGGCCTGACTGTATCAGTGGCAGTGGTGCTGAACAGGTTGCTCAGGCTCACCCATTTCTGCGGAGCCAGGGCATTGATGCGATAAGTGTAGGTGATGTTGCAGCGCTGCAGGCTGTCGGTGAATGCAGTATCGGTTGTGGTGCCGAGGCGAGTCCAAGCGCCGCCGCTGCTGCGATAGACTTCATAATTGCTGATGGCCTTGCCCTGATAAGGTGTCCAGCTGAGGGCAGTGCGCAGGTTTCCGGTAACCCCACCGAGGAGGATCGGCTGGTGGGTGATGGTATCCCAGGTTTCGACATTGCAGGGGTTGATGGTGGCCAGGGCAAACTCGCTCTGTGCCGTCAGTGTGTTGATGCCTGAAAGCACAAAGCTGTCTCGGGTCAGGTCGAGTGTCTGGAACACGGCTGTCCATGCGCCGCTGCCCTGGCGGTGGAAGAGGCGATAACCCACCAGGTTGGGGTCGGTGGCAGTGGTGCTGCTCTTCCAGTAAACCACTGCTTCGCCATTGGCAGCATCAGTGGCGCTGATGGTGGTGCGCAAAATGGGCAGCGGCAGTGCTGATGGGGTTACCCTCGGCTTGGTGCATACATAGCCGCCTATGCTGGTGTATCCGTCATTGCTCAGTGCCAGGATTCGATAACAGTATGTGGTGTTGGTGTCAACGGCCAGGTCGGTATAAATGGTGTCGGTGCCGAGGGAAGTGATGGTGGTGATGCCGCTTTGGCCCTGCACCATTTTCTGGATTCTGTATTCCTTGAGGCCTGCTGCGAAGCCCTGATAAGGGGTAAACTCGAGTACGACTTTGGCGGTGCATCCGCTGCTGGTGGCCGTGGTGCTCACCGTGCGGTCGATGTCATTCACTGGGCTGCGGTGGCTGATATCGCAGCTGTCTATGGCCACTATGTAATAACGATAGACAGTGTTGGGGTCTGCCGTGGCATCGGTGTAAACCGTGTCGGCGGGG
>CBDTVD010000232.1:0-3339 GCA_965363965.1 uncultured bacterium | reverse complement strand
TATTGCCACCAGAATTTTCCATTTGAACACCTGGCCAAAAAGGGCAATACCCAGCAGAAATGTAAATAAGGGGCTCAAACTGTTTAGCATCCCCGCCACACTGCTGGGCAAATGCTGCTGCGCCGCAGCAAAGCAAAACGCCGGAATCATGGCATTGAACAGCCCGAAAATCACAATCATCGGGAATTTTTTTATCGGCAGATGCTTGCGCTTCCACACCAGCACCGGCAGCAGAGCCACACCCGCAATCGCCAGCCGAAAACTTGCAACTTCAAACGCATCGAAGGTTTTCAGCCCCTGCCTGATAAGCACAAAGCTTGAGCCCCAGATAAATGCCAATGCCAGCAGGGACAGCCATGCACTCCGAGGATATTGATTGGGCAAGGCCGGTGCTGATTAAATGCCGATGGGTGGCCTTGCCACGCCCAGCCCTGCAAATTTAATCGGTCAGCCTCCGCCCCCTCACTTATAATTGATGGTAACGTAACCTGTGTTAATCTTCACACTCTCTTTGTTATATACATTCACCTTATAATCGCCCTTCTCAGTAAAGGTATATTTGATGTTCGGGTGGTCCCAGGTGCTGGTGATGTCATACTTGTCGGTCTTGTAAAACTCATAATCTTTGCCGTCCTTCTTATAAACGTCCAAAATCAATCCCTCGCTTAAAATAGGCTTGCCGGCATTGTCTATGTAAATCATCAGCCAGCTGCCCGTCTTTTTGCTGATGTCGAAACTGGTGTAAGCGCCGCTGCAGTTACCATTGACAACATCCTCGCAAAACGAGATTTTCGAGTTCGAGTAGTAATACTGATTCGGCACCACCGGCTTAGTGGTGGTGGTGCTGCCCCCGCTGTTATAATTAGTATTGCCCCCGCTGTTATTGTTCGTGTTGCCGCCGCTGTTGTAATTGTTGGTGGTGCCGCCTGCATCAGGGGGCGGCGGCGCACTGATGCTGCTGTTGCCGCCGATGTTGGTGTTGGTTGTGCCGCCGCCATCCTTGTATTTTATGGTGGTGTAACCCGTAGCCAGGTTGGCATACTTCTTATCGTAAATTCTGAACTGATACTCACCTGCCTCAGTAAACTTATAATCCAGCATTGCCCAGCTTTTGTTGTAGGTGCTCATCTTGGTGTTTTCATACTCCTCATATGTGCCATTCACCATTCTGTCTATCAGTATGTACAGTTCATCATCACTGATGCGCTTGCCATGCTGATAAACCATGTACACATTGCTGCCCGTCTGGCTGATTAGCCAAGTGGTGCCAGCCCCGATTGGGTTGCCATTGGCATCATAGTTCTCGCAGAATGTAATCGTGCCCGCACTTGAAGACTGGGCGCCAGCAGCAGTGCAAAGCATCAGCAGCACAGCGATGTTGAATAATTTCTTCATTGTTTTTTTTTGACTCCGGAAAAAAGGTGGCCGCCTGTGTCCCGCTGCATTCATCAATCAGGGGAATTGCCGCCGCGCCAAAGCTACAAATAAAATCTAAAATGATGCTCCACCGCATTTTTTAATCCCACCCTGTTTCATCCGCATTTTTCCACCGAGTTTTCCTTGCCAAACCCTCTGCCATTGACCGCCTAAACTGTAAGTTTGCACTTTGAAAACGCAGGGGTGGCCGATATGCCTTTTTCCCCTGGTTTCAAACCACCCAACACCAGCGGAAATGGACATCATCAAACAGAAATTTGCCCAGAAAGCACTTGGATTCAAGGCCCAGTACGACGACCTGAAAAAGAATCACGCAGATGCAAAACTCGGCGAGTACAATATCGGAAACGTAATACAGGGAATGCGCGGCATGATTGGCCTGCTCTATGAAACCAGCGCACTCGACCCCGAAGAGGGAATCCGTTTCAGGGGGTATAACATCCCCAGCCTGCGCGAAAAACTCCCCAAACGCCCGGGCGGAACCGAGCCCCTGCCCGAAGGCATTTTTCTGCTGATGCTCAACAATGAGATCCCTACACTCGAGGAAGTCCGCGCACTCTCAGCTGAATGGGAAAGCAGAAGCGACGTGCCCCAGCACGTTTTCGATGCGCTCGATGCCTTGCCAAAAGATTGCCACCCCATGACCCAATTCAGCATCGGAATCATGGCCATGCAGACAGAAAGCAAATTCGCCGAGGCTTATCGGCAGGGAATCAACAAAAACGAGCTCTGGGAAAGCATGTATGAGGACGTCATGGACCTCATCGGCCGCCTGCCCCGCGTTGCCGCTTACATCTATCGCCGTACCTATAAAGACGGCAAACACATAGACCCGATCAAAGGAATGGACTGGGCCGGAAACTTCGCCCACATGCTCGGCTTTGATGATGACCTCTTCAAAAAACTGATGCGCCTGTACATGACCATCCACGTTGACCACGAGGGCGGAAATGTATCAGCACATACCACTCGCTTGGTGGGTTCTGCACTCAGCGACGCTTACCTAAGTTTCGCCGCTGCAATGAATGGCTTGGCAGGCCCCCTCCATGGCCTCGCCAACCAGGAAGTCATCCGATGGATACTCGACATGCGTGAGGAAATAGGCACCAGCCTCCCCACAAAAGCCCAGGTCGAGGAATACATCCGCCGAACCCTGGATGAAGGACGCGTAGTTCCAGGCTATGGCCACGCCGTCCTTCGCCAAACCGACCCCCGATTCATTGCCCAGCAGGAGTTCGCCAAACAATACTTCCCTGACGATGAACTGGTGCAAATCGTCTGGACACTTTATGAAGTCGTGCCTGGAATCCTTGAGGAAACCGGTAAAGTGAAAAATCCCTGGCCCAATGTTGATGCACACAGCGGCGCACTGCTGGTGCATTGCGGCATGCAGGAATACGATTTTTATACCGTCCTTTTCGGCGTTTCGCGCGCCCTGGGCGTACTCTCCAGCCTCATTCTCGACCGCCTTTTTGCCCTCCCCATCGAGCGGCCCAAAAGCGTTACAATGGAGTTCCTCCAAAAGAAAGTAGGCCAGGCAGTGCCTGCCGCCTGATGCTCAAAGTTAAAAGTTTCACCTTCAATCTCTTCTTCGAAAACACTTATGTGGTTTGGAATCAGGAGAAAGAAGCGCTGATTATTGACCCAGGCTGCCAGAGTTCGTCAGAGCAAGCCATGCTTGGCGATTGGATCCTGGCTCAGGGCCTCCGTCCCATAGCTGTCCTGCTCACCCATGCCCATCTCGACCATATCTATGGAAACCGATGGGCTAAGGACAAATACAGCATCCCCATCTTCATCCATAAAAAAGAAGAAGAAAATCTCAAGGTGGCCGATAGCTGGGGCGCAAGCATGCTGATGCCTACTGCAAACAGCCCCAAAGCCGATGGCTACCTGCAGGAA
>CBDTVD010000231.1:0-3346 GCA_965363965.1 uncultured bacterium | reverse complement strand
CGCATCCCTCGCTCTATCGCCCGCTGCTGGCCAGCCTGCGCACTGCGGGCATCGGGTTCACTGAGGTGGTGGAGGAACTGTGAGGGAAACCCTGTTTGCTCCTCAAACTCATTCATAAGATATTGTATGGGTTGAGCTCTTCAAAGCACTTGGTCAGGAATACGGTTTGCTGCGCCGCCTGAACTGATGGAACTGGCAGCAATCGCCCGCCATTTCACCTGCTCCATCATACCTTTGAGGGGCCTGATGATGCCTGAACTGGAAAACGCAACGATTACTGTCCCTGAACCTGTACGCCTGGGCCCTGGGCAAGCGCCCACGCCTGAACTATACATCTACTGGCACCATGTGATGCTGCTGATGCGTCGGTTTGAGGAAAAAGCCGGCCAGCTCTATGGTCAGCAAAAAATAAGGGGGTTCTGCCACCTGTATATCGGGCAGGAAGCGATTGTGGCCGGCCAGCTCTCGGCCAGTATCCAGGGCGACAAGTTTATCACTGCTTATCGAGACCATGCCCACGCCATCGCCTGCGGCATAGAGCCGCGCAATGTGATGGCTGAACTGTATGGCAAATCAACCGGGTGCACCAAAGGCAAGGGCGGCAGCATGCACATGTTCAGCCAGAAGCATAACTTCTATGGGGGCCACGGCATTGTGGGCGCGCAAATTCCGCTTGGTGCAGGCATGGCCTTCAGCGAGCGGTATCGCGAAACGGGCAATGTGGTTTTCTGCAGCATGGGCGATGGGGCCGTGCGCCAGGGCGCCCTGCATGAAACCTTCAGCATGGCGATGCTGTGGAAACTGCCAGTGGTGTTTATCTGCGAGAACAACCTCTATGGCATGGGCACAGCCGTCAGCCGCACCACCACCATCACCGACCTGTGGCGCATAGGTGCAGCCTATGACATGCCCAGCCGTCAGGTGGATGGAATGGACCCGCTTGCCGTACATGAGGCTTGCGTAGAAATGGCAAGGCTCGCCAGAGAAGAAGGCCTGCCGAGTTTCCTCGAAATCAAAACTTATCGCTACAAAGGCCACAGCATGAGCGACCCCGCCAAGTATCGCAGCCGAGACGAAGTGGATGAGTTCCGAGGCAAAGATCCGATTGAACTGATGGCCGCTACACTGCAAAAAAATGGCTGGATGAGCGAGGAAGAAATCAGCGCACTGGATAAAAACATCCGCGCCGTTGTGGATGAGGCCGTCCAATTTGCCGAGGACTCGCCTTACCCAGAGGTTGAGGAAATGTACAAGGATGTCTATCGCCAGGCAGACTATCCTTATCTGACGGACTGAGAATCGGGCTGCGGCCAAAACCTCATACAGCTAAAAAAAAAGAATTCGCGATTTTAACCGCCTGCTACCAATTGGCTGCAGTGGCCGAACTTTGCCCCGGCACTCACACCACTCAATAAATTTTAAAATGATCAATTTCAGCCTTCGCGCACTCGGGGCAATCGTCTTCCTGCTGGCCTGGGCCGGCTGCACCCCGACTGAAACAAAGGAATCAGCGATGGAAAGGGCCGCCGATTCACTTGCATATCCCCATACGCCGAAAGTGAATGCTGCCGACGATTACCACGGCACGCATGTACTTGACCCCTACCGCTGGCTGGAATTCGACACGGCCAGGGAGGTGGCTGAATGGGTGGCTGCGCAAAATGCACTCACCCAGAGCTACCTGGCCAAAATACCTTATCGCGAAAAGTTAGAGGCTCGGCTGAAAGAAATCTGGAATTATGCCCGATACTCAGCACCGTTCCGCAGAGGCCGGCACTGGTATTACTATAAAAACGACGGCCTGCAGAATCAGGCAGTGCTCTATCGCTTCGACAGCACTGGCCAGGATGTAGTGGTGCTCGACCCCAACGCCCTCAGCACCGACGGAACGGTTGCGCTCGGCGGCGCCTATTTCAGCAAAGACGGCCGATACCTCGCCTATATCACTCAGGAGGCGGGCAGCGACTGGCAAAAAGCTCAGGTGATTGACTTAGACCCACCACCTTTGACTGACGCTGAACGTTTTTCGTATCAAAACCTTGTGGCTGAGTATAGCGGTGAATCGAAAAAAAAAGTGCCAGGTGTTAACGTTGGGAAACAGTTGAAGGATGAACTCAACTGGCTGAAATTCACTGGCCTCAGCTGGCAGGGTGATGGATTCTATTACACTCGGTATGATGCGCCAAAGAAAGGCGCTGAACTATCCGGCAGCAATACTTTTCAAAAAGTGTATTTTCACAAAGTCGGCACACCGCAGTCAAAAGACGTGTTTGTGTATGGGCGGCCTGCCAACCCTCAGCATTATTTTGATGTCAGCACCACAGATGACGAGCGTTTCCTGATCATTGCCGCCAGCGAGGGCGCCAGCAGCGGGCAGGAAGTGATGGTGAAAGACCTCGCCCAGCGCAATGGCAAATTCGTGCAGCTGAACAAGGGGTTCGGCAACATGCACTCGATAATTGGCAACATCGGCGACCGCTTGCTGCTGCTAACCGACAGCAGTGCGCCCCACAGCCTGCTGGTAACACTCAGCCTGGCCGAGCCGGCCAAATGGAACACAGTGCTGCCAGAAACTGAAAACGTGCTGGAGGAAGTCGAAATCCGGGGAGGAAAACTTATTGCCAAATACATGAAAGATGCCGCCAGCCTGGTGAAACAATACAGCCTGGATGGCAAGCCCGAAGCCGAGATAGCGTTGCCTACACTGGGCACAGCCAGCGGATTTGAAGGGGCCCCCGATGAATCCACGGTCTATTTCACCTTCCTCAGTTTTGCTTATCCCGCCTCGGTTTATAAGTATGACACCAAAACCATGAAGACCGAGCCATACAGGATGACTGAAGCCAAAATCAACCCTGAGGACTACGTTACAGAGCAGGTTTTCTACAAAAGCACCGACAGCACCAGGGTGCCCATGTTCATTGTCCATAAAAAGGGCATCAAGATGGATGGCAGCAACCCCACTTTGCTCTATGGCTATGGCGGGTTCAACATCAGCCTGAACCCCAGTTTCAGCATATCGCGGATGGTGTGGCTGGAGCAGGGGGGTGTTTTCGCCATGCCATCGCTGCGCGGCGGCGGCGAGTATGGCTCGCCATGGCACCAGGGCGGCATGCTGGGCCGAAAGCAGCAGGGGTTTGATGATTTCATTGCTGCTGCCCAGTATCTCATAGATAAAAAGTACACCAGCACAGCCAAGTTGGCCATCAGCGGGGGCAGCAATGGCGGATTGCTGGTGGGCGCCTGCATGACCCAGCGGCCCGACCTGTATGCTGTGGCATTGCCTGCAGTCGGCGTGCTGGATATGCTGCGCTATCACCGGTTTACCATCGGCAGCGCATGGATT
>CBDTVD010000230.1:0-3350 GCA_965363965.1 uncultured bacterium | reverse complement strand
GCTAATAAAGTCGAAATACTGCCTATTTGTGGGAACTGTGCCTATGATTCCATAAAGCGAGACGTAATACGATAAAACTAAACCTACAAAGATTAAGATCTCGAAAAGCGCAAGATGCAATATGGTCTTTCGTGAGATGCGAAGACCGATTAATTTATTGTCGCCATTGAACCTTGTTTTGTCAAATACTACGATTGCGATTACAACTATGTAAACAGCTAAGCTTACAATTGAGGTAATTGCAAAAAGGTTCATATTATTCCTCTTCTTTAGGATTAGATATTTGGTCAAAGCTTATTACCGGCCCTTTGGGTAAGTGTTTAGAGTTTCCCGAGCTCATAAAGGAATGTTCGCCGGAGCCAAATAAGCTCAAAGGACCTTCCCCACTTTCAGTTGGATTTCTCCCAAATAAAAGATAGCTCTGCTTGCTTTTATCTTGAACCCAAATTTCAAAAGCCGGAAAACCATCCATTCTCGGTATATCCAAATTATAATTGAAGCTCCCGTCACTTATTGGCGTGATTTTCAAACTAATTTGGGCGTTTATAGCAGGAGCCAACGGATTTCTACTTGCGGCATGTTTATTCTTTGAATCAATATTTACATTTACAATTGCAGTCGCTCCAAGCATTTTTACATTGAGTGTACCAGCATCCTCTGATGGATCAGAACTTGCTTTGTACAACCCATTAGATCCCAGCGCAACTGAACTGCTTGCCGACTGTAAACACACTGACTTCTGATTGTTATAGTCCAGAAAAATACCTTGTTCTGTCCTGAAATTTAGGGCGTTAGATTGATAAGAATGGCGATTGTCCCCCTGATAATAGGGATACTTTCCAGCATTAATAAAATCAGGGTTATCAACCCTAGCATCTGGGATAAAAGCACGGACAGTAACCCATAATTCTTCCAATCCATCCAAATCAATCGCTCCAACAGGTTTACCGCCTGCAAATTGATAAGGAGTGTACCATGGATAATCCTTCGTCAACGGATCCACACTCAAAAACCTGACAACCTTCGGGTCATACATCCTGAAACCGTAATCTTGCCAACCGGTTTCCCCATCCTCCTCCTTCCCATTGAAAGAGTACCTATACCCCGTATCCTGAGCCACCTTACCACGGCCATTCATACGGGAGCCATAGGCATAGTAGTCAGTAGCTTCAATTACCTCAGCTTTGTAGCTGTTTGCTGGAGTATCGCAGGGCATTTTTCTATCACTCACAACAGCCAAGACGTTGCCGAGGTGGTTGGTTATCTCATACCGCTTCCTGCCTGTGTATCGAGTGGCATAGCTGGAGTCAAAGTAACCAGCAGTGTCTTTGATGGTAGAGTCCAGGCTGAGGAATTTTCCTGCCTCGTCTATAGTGCCATCGTACTCTTTCCATCTCACCAAAGTGTCTGCATTGATGACCCCCAGCCGCGCTGAGCCGTACAGGTACATAATCTGCAAATTTAAGTTGTCTCTAATCAGATTCCCGCCGTCCGCCATTCTCACTTTTCTTTGATAGGCAAACAATCGTGTTGCCCTGCGCATCGCGGACGTAGTAGGTCTCACTCATCGGGGATTTTCCCCTCAATCCCAACATAAGTGCTGATGCGATGTTAGTGGGGCTGATATCTGACAACCATGAACAGGCCGCCCCCCGCCCAGCGCACCCGAGAATTGAAAAATGTATTCGGTGCCACCTTTATCACCATACGGGCCGACAACGCCAGCAGGTTTGTGCACAACCACTGGAGGGGCATGCTGAGTGTTGACAATGTGAAACAAGGCGCCACCGAGTGCCTGAATATGCTGCGCGACACAGGCTACACCCAATTGCTGAATGACAACACCGACATCATCGGCAGCTGGGATGAAGCCAACGATTGGATTGCCGAGACCTGGATGCCCCAAGCACTGGCACTGGGCCTGCGCCAGTTTGCCCACATCCTGCCCCCCAGCATTTTCGGCGTTACCGCAGCCGAGCAGATGCGGGTGCGCGTAGGTGATAAATTTGAGATGCGCTTGTTCAAATCCCTGCCTGAAGGCAAGGCCTGGCTGGCCGAAACACGGTGAGTGCCCAGGGTTTTGGGCCATATCCCAACCCTCGGCTGAAAATTTGCCTCTATGCCTCTATCAAGCCTAACCATCTTTTACAATCTGCCGTGCTGGCCCGCCTTCAACCCCTTTTGCTGATTTTGCTGCTGATGGGCCCCATGGCGGCCCAGGCCCAGCCCACTCCGCCAGTGGTGCAGGTGAGCGGAATAGCTGTGGCCAAGGGGGGCGTGCCTATCCCTTACGTAGGTGTCAAGGCTAAGGGGACCATGAGGAACGTCATCGGCAAAAGCGACGGGTACTTCAGCATTGCGATTATGCCCAATGATACCCTCCAGTTTTTTGCGCTCGGCTTTCGCACGCTGAAGTGGACATTGCCTGCCAACTTTACGGCCGACCATTACAGTTTTTACCCTGAGCTATCGCCCGACACCTTTATGCTGCCAGAGAGCAATGTGTTCGCCCTGCCAAGCCCCGACGAATTCAGGGTGGTGTTTGAAAACCTGGCCCTGAAAAAAGACAAACTCAGCTGGGAGGAAAACCTCGACCAAAAGCGGCTGCAGCAAATGGCGCGTGACTATGGCATAGACGGCCCCGAAATGCAGGACTATGCGCTCAAGCAGCTCAGCTATGCTTATGTGTTCGCTGGCGGGCAGACCAATTATTTCCCCAATGCCATCGGCGGGGCCACCCTGCCCACCACCTTCTTCAGCCCCCAGGCGTGGGTGCAATTTGTGCGGGCCATACAGCGGGGCGAGTTTAAAAAACGCGAGCTGCCGCCCATTAGGGATTAAAGCAGGGGCCTATTTCCCCTTTGCCCGAGCCTTTGCCGCCGCTTTTTTGGCAGGCGATTTTTTGGCCGAGGCTTTGGTGCCGGCTGATTTTGAAGCGGCTTTGGCGCCTGCGCGCTTGAATCGGCCTTTTGCGGGCACGTCTCCGCGTTCAATGGCCGCCATCTTTTTGGCGATGAGTTCTGCCAGGTCTTCGCTGGTTACTTCGCTCGGCTCGGTGCCTCTGCTCAGGCTGATGTTGATGCCATTCCAGGCGAAGTAGGGGCCAAATCTGCCCTTCATTATTTTCACCTCTACCCCTTCGTGGGTCAGTTCTTTCAGCGGGGCAGCGGCCTTTGCCCTGTCCTCGATGAGTTTGATGGCGGTTTCCAAGTCGATGGTATAGGGGTCGAGTTCTGCTGGGATGCTGGCGAAAGTTTTCTGCCACTGCACATAGGGGCCAAAGCGGCCGATGTTGGCCACCACTTTCTCGCCCCCGAGTTCACCTACTTCCCTCGGCAGGGCAAACAGCT
>CBDTVD010000229.1:0-3359 GCA_965363965.1 uncultured bacterium | reverse complement strand
TCGGCATGGAATCACTTTCAGGCTGCAGGGTTTGGCAATCCATTTTTCCCCATTCACCATCAAAGCATACTCGCCAACGGTCATGCCGTGCACGATTGGGATAGGTGCAAGGCCGACAAAACTCTTGTATTCAGGTTCCAGCACAGGTCCATCCACGTAATTACCATTTGGGTTTGGCCTATCCAGCACCACCAGCGTTTTTTTCTCTTCAGCGCATGCCTCCATCACATACTGCAGCGTGCTGATGAAGGTGTAGAACCGTGCCCCTACATCCTGAATGTCAAACACCACCACATCCAGGTCTTTCAGCATGGCAGGGGTAGGCTTTTTGGTATTGCCATAAAGAGAAAGCACGGGTATGCCAGTTTTAGTGTCCTTCCCATTGGCAATTTTTTCACCTGCCCCAGCATCTCCCCTGAATCCGTGCTCTGGGGCCATCACCTTTGTAACTTTTATGCCTTTGCTGAGCAGAAAATCCAGCAGATGCACTTCGCCCACCATTGCCGTTTGATTGACCACCAAGCCAATTCGCTTGCCTGTCAGCAGCGGCAGATAATCTGCTGGGGTAAGGTCAGCTGGCTTCGGCTGGGCGATGGCCAAAAATGGCATAAGCATCAAGGCTACCTTTGCCCCTGCCCGCAGCATGCTGGAATTTGAGCGTTTCATAGCCGGCCGAACCACCTTCGGCAAAACGCGGTCTTTCAGCCGCATCATCCTGCGCATTGCGCTGGCGGCTGTAGCCTTAAGTGTCGGAGTGATGATCGTTTCCGACTGCATTGTAGAGGGGTTCCAACGTGAAATCAATGGCAAGGTTACGGGTTTTGCCGCACCTATAGTCATCAGCAAAACAAAAACCGTTTTCAGCTATGACCAGGAACCGATGACCTTGAGAGGGGATACCATCCAGGCACTGAAGAAAATTGACGGTGTAACAACGGTGCAGCCTTTCGCCCTCAAGCCAGTTATTTTGAAAACTGAATCCACGGCTGAAGGGGTTGTAATGAAAGGTGTTACCGCTGATTTCGACTGGACTTTTATTTCCAAACACATCGAAAGCGGCACCATTCCTTCGATTGCTGATTCTGCCATATCTCGGGAGATCATGCTCAGCCGGTTGATGGCCGACAAGCTGGAACTGAATGCCGGCGACACCGTGATTGCCTATTTCATCCAAAAGCCCATCAGATATCGCCGATACCGAATCTCAGGAATTTTCGAGACCAATGTCGAGGAAATAGACAAGAACTTTCTGATAGCTGACTTGCGAGACATTCAAGCCCTCAATCGCTGGGATTCGTCCACTTTTGGCGGGCTTGAAGTTGGGATTTCTGCTGAGGCTGACATTGATGAAACGGCAGAAACACTCAGCTATCAATTGCCAGTGAGCCTTTCCATTCAGCCAATCTCTCGGCGTTATCCGCAGATTTTTGATTGGCTCGGCCTGTTGAATGTCAATATCCGCATTATCCTGCTGCTGATGAGCCTGGTTGCAGCAATCAATATGGTAACGGCATTATTGATCATGGTACTGGAGCGTACACAGATGATCGGAATCCTGAAAGCAATAGGCATTACCAATAAGCGGCTTGTCAGGCTGTTTGTCGGCAATGGCCTTGTAATCATTTCGCTGGGTGTGGGGATAGGGAATGCTGTTGCCTTCCTGCTGCTGGGTCTGCAGGAGTGGTTCGGCTTCATTCAACTGGAGCCTTCCAGTTATTATGTCAGCAAGGTTCCCATTGCCTATAACGCCGCGCATTTGATTGGAATCAATGTGGTGGCTGTGATTTTTTGTGCGCTGGCAACATTGCTGCCGGCAATCATCGGGGCAAGAATCAGCCCTATTAAGGCACTCAGGTTCGAGTAAAGAAACGCTGTGAACGATTTTCGTTTCCAAAGGTTCTTTGGCTGTACCTTTATGGTTCGGCCGAAGGGCTGAATTATCCTGGTAAAGCAGAGGGAAAAAATCTTGGAAAACACAACCCCCCCACCCAGCCAAAAAGAGGTAAGCATTTTGAACGGTGCAAGGGAATTAGTGATGCAATATGGCGTGCGCAGCCTGACAATGGACGACATTGCCAGCCATTTGGGCATATCGAAGAAAACACTGTATCAATTTGTCGCCAACAAAGCTGAACTGGTGCATAAGGTTACAGCGCAGATGATTGAATACACCGACAGCCAGTTTTGCAAGCACATCCAGGAAGATTGGAACCCGATTGATGAGCTCATCCGCATTTATGAGCAGAACAGCAAAATGGCACTGAGGATGAACCATACCATTTTACATGAGCTTAGGAAATTTTACCCTGAAAGCTTCAAACTGCTGGAAGAGCACAAATGGAACAGGGTTTATCACCAAGTGCTGGAAAACATGCAGCGCGGCCAGAAGATAGGCCTTTATCGGCAGGACATGAACATCGAAATCATTGGCAGGGCACACACGGCCCGCATATTCGACCTTTTTGGCAGTGAAGTATTTAAAGGCATCAACCACAGCATGAGCGGTGTATTCAAAGAGATTTTGATTTACCACATAAGGGGAATATCCAGCAAGGCAGGAATTGAATACCTGGAAAGCCTGGGAAAAATAGAGTTTTAGGCTCCTTTCACCCGATATCCCAAACCACGCAGCACCTCAGCTGTGCGGGCTAAAAAGTCGCCCTGGATTAGTATTTCTCCATCTTTTGCTGCGCCCCCAACACCGAGCTTGGTTTTCAGGGTTTTGCACAGGGCGTCCAAATCATCCGCATTGCCCTGAAAGCCCAGCACAATGGTAGCCGTTTTTCCGCCGCGGCCTTTTACGCTTTTCTGCACATGCAGAATTTGATGCTTCGGCTCCGGAGTTTGTTCCGAGTTTTCAGGCTCTGTCCAATCGGTGGTGGTGTCAGTGCTCCAAACGAGTCCGTCGCTGCGGCGATTTTTCTTTGCCATAGGTGTCTGCGATTAATTTGTGAGGGTGTGATAGATGTTAAAACTGGAAATAAATAAAGGGCTGGATATCGCTGCTGGCCACCTGATACAATCCCAATACCACAAGTGCTATGCCGATGGCTTGCACCGGCATGGGGAGCCGGCCTGCGAGGTTTGACAATGCCCCTTTCCATTGCTGCGGGATGAAATGCAGGCCGAAACCAATGCCCATTGCAACCAGCACCTGTTGATAGCCCTGTACGACTGCAAGCCAGTTTTCTGCCCTGAAGTGATGCATTATCTGGCCAAGAAGCCCATTGACTATATCCACATTGCCAGCGCGAAAAAAAATCCAGCAGAAAGCAACAAAGTGAAAAGTCAATAACCAGCCGAGTGCCTTGCCCAGCCCCGCTGAGTTTTTGGGCAAGAGCGTTCGCCACAATTTGTGG
>CBDTVD010000228.1:0-3364 GCA_965363965.1 uncultured bacterium | reverse complement strand
GTGCGCGCATGACGATCCTTCCGCGGCCGGTCTTAAAAGCCTCGCGAACGCCGGCGTAGCCGTAGATCACGCCGCCGGTCGGGAAGTCCGGGGCCTTGATGTGTTCCATCAGTTCGTCGATCTCGATATCGGTATTGTCGATGTAGGCCAGCGTTCCGTCCACGACCTCGGTGAGGTTATGCGGCGGCATGTTGGTTGCCATGCCAACTGCAATACCTGACGCCCCATTCAGCAGCAGGTTCGGCACTCTTGATGGCAGCACAACCGGCTCCTGCAGGCTGTCATCAAAGTTTGGACGAAAATCGACAGTGTCTTTATCTATATCGGCCAGCATTTCTTCAGCCAGCCGAGTTAATCTGGCCTCAGTGTAACGCATGGCTGCAGGGGGGTCGCCATCTATGGAGCCAAAGTTTCCCTGTCCATCCACCATTGTGTAACGCATGCTCCAGTCTTGTGCCATGCGCACCATGGTGTCATAAACTGATGCATCGCCATGCGGGTGATACTTCCCCAGCACCTCCCCTACTATTCTCGCTGACTTTTTATATGGCCGGTTGTGCGCGAGCCCCAAGTCTGTCATGCCATATAAAACTCTTCGATGGACAGGTTTCAGTCCGTCCCTGACATCCGGAAGCGCCCGAGAAACGATTACACTCATCGAGTAATCGATGTAGGCTGTCTTCATTTCATCTTCAATATTTATCGAGATAATGCGCTCTGACTGGATATCTTCTATGCCTTCTGCCATGTTACTGAATTAAGGGGCAAAGATAGCCAGGGGCAAATTTTTGCCCTGAGAAGCAGGCCTGTATCGTGATGTGCTTGCCCTGCAGGCTGAAACCTATTGGGCTGGGCGCGGTTGACACAATGCCAGGCAGCAAAAAACAAAATGGGCCAACTGATCGAGTTTACAAACAAAGGACTTTACTGCCCGCAAGGCCAATTCTACCTCGACCCTTGGAAACCGGTTGATAAAGCGCTGATTACACATGCCCATGGCGACCATGCACACTGGGGAAGCAAAAGCTATCTGAGTCATCACCATAGCCTGCCTATTCTAAAACTGCGGCTGGGCGAGCAGAACCACTATGAAGGAATAGGTTATGGGGAGCCAGTGATGATCAATGGAGTAAAAGTTTCTTTCCACCCCGCTGGCCACATTGTTGGCAGTGCGCAAATCAGGCTGGAGCACAAGGGTGAAGTTTGGGTATTCAGCGGCGATTACAAACTGCAGGACGATGGCCTTTCGACACCGTTTGAGCCTGTGAAGTGCAACACATTCATAACCGAATCAACGTTTGGTCTGCCTATTTACAACTGGGCTCCGCAAACTGAAATTTATGATGACCTGAACCAATGGAGGGCAAAAAATGCCGCCAGGGGGTTTGCTTCATTGCTGTTTGGCTACAGCCTGGGCAAAGCTCAGCGGCTGCTGATGGGGCTCGATTTAACCATCGGGCCGGTTTACCTGCATGGCAGCGTGTGGCAAATAAATCAGCGGCTGATTGATGCGGGCCATCCATTGCCTCCCTGCCCGCAAGTTGATTTGAAACTGAAAAAAGCAGATTACCGCAATGCAACAATCATTGCACCGCCAAGTGCAATGGCATCTCCGTGGGCTCGGCGCTTTCTGCCTTATGCAACTGCGATGGCCAGCGGCTGGATGCAGGTGCGCGGCAACAAGCGGCGCCGTGCGGCCGACAAAGGCCTTGTGCTGAGTGACCATGCCGATTGGCAGGAACTCAATAAAGCCGTTAAAGAAACAGGTGCAGAGTGCATCTATGTTACCCACGGCTATACCCAAACCTTCAGCCATTGGCTCAGGGAACAAGGCCTCGATGCCCGTATAGTCAAAACACAGTATGAAGGAGAACGGAATGACACCGCTGATGATGATACAGCCTCTGAAGAAATTACCATCATAAAAGAAACCAATCAGGATGTATAGATGAAAGCTTTTGCAGACCTGTTCTATCAGCTTGACCAGACAAACAAAACCAATGAAAAGGTTGAGGCAATAGTCGCGTACATGCGCGTTGCCTCGCCGGAGGACATTGTGTGGATGCTGGCACTTTTCACTGGAAAGCGCCCCAAACGCATTGTCAACTCGACTTTCATCAGGCAATGGGCTGCCGAAAAGGCAGGGATTCCATTGTGGCTATTTGAGGAATGTTACACCACCGCGGGTGATTTATCTGAAACAATTGCGCTGCTGATTCCTCAGCAGAAAAATAAGCAAGGGTATTCTTTGACTTACTGGATTGAGTTTTTACTCTCACTGGGTATCTTACCTGAGGGATTGAGAAAAGAAGCAATAATGGACGCCTGGGACCGCTTATCACCAAATGAGGCATTTGTTTTTAATAAACTCACCAGCAGCACTTTTCGGGTTGGAATAAGCCAGGGATTGATGGTGAGGGCACTTGGCATTTACAGCCAGCAAGAACCATCACTTATTGCACACAAACTGATGGGGAACTGGGAGCCAATGACTTTGAAACTCAGCGAGTTACTCAGTGCTGACCAGTACAAGGCAGATCTTACGAAGCCCTACCCTTTCTATCTTGCTTATGCAGTTGAGGGGGAACCAGAAAAGCTGGGCCCAATTGAGGAGTGGCAGCTTGAGTGGAAATGGGATGGCATAAGGAGCCAGCTGATTAAGCGTGATGGAAAAGTCTCTATCTGGAGCAGAGGTGAAGACTTGATCACCGATCGCTTTCCTGAACTCGAGGCGGCGGCAAATGCATTCCCGAACGGCACTGTGGTGGACGGAGAAATTTTACCCTTTTTGGATGGCCGAATTTTGTCTTTCAACATATTGCAAACGCGTATCGGCAGAAAAAAGCTGACTCCAAAAATTCTTAGCGAGGCCCCAGCATCTGTGTTTGCATATGATTTGCTGGAGTGGAAAGGCGAAGATATCAGGCAATGGTCGCTGCATAAACGGAGGGAAATGCTCGCAGAATTGGTTGAAAAGGCAGACCTGGGTCAGCGGTTGCAATTGTCACCGGTGCTTGAAGTTTCAAGCTGGGCTGAGGCTGCTGAAAGTCGCACCCACTCAAGAGAAATCAATGCGGAAGGATTGATGATAAAAAACCTGGCATCACCTTACTTATCTGGCAGAAAAAAGGGCGACTGGTGGAAATGGAAAATTGACCCGCTGACAATAGACGCAGTATTGATATATGCCCAGCGCGGCACTGGCAGGCGGGCCAGCCTATACACTGATTTCACCTTTGCAGTTTGGAAGGGCGAAGAGTTGGTCACATTTGCAAAAGCATACAGCGGCCTGACTGACAAGGAATTGGTGGAGGCTGACAAATGGATAAGGGCAAACACCATTGAGAGATTTGGGCCTGTGCGC
>CBDTVD010000227.1:0-3377 GCA_965363965.1 uncultured bacterium | reverse complement strand
ACAAAATTAAATGCCCGCCATGCTTTCAGTTCGGCATTTCTATATCGCTCAATGGATAACATTGTGGCACCTTGCTGATGGGCCTCATAGGTTTTCCAAAGAATGTTGTGGGTATCAATTGCAGTCAGAATTCCTTTTTTCCTGAGTGCATCGGCCGCCTTCCACGCATGCCAGTACTCGAAAAGAATTACATCAAATTTTCGACCTTTAATGGCCTCAATTATTCGCTCGGGCGTAAACTCAAGTTCACCGATAATGTAATTGCTCTCTTTGAGTGAGGTGCTGCGGGCAAACTTTTTGGCCCTTGACTTATAAATCAGCTGATGGAATTTGCTCCTCCTGTAAATTGAAGGCAAAAAGATGGCTTCATCTGCCAGATGACTGATTTCACGTTTTGCCACTGCTGAGAGTTCATTGTCAAGCAAGAGGAGTGTAACCGTGAATAAACTTCGTGCAGTTTGCAGTGTATATCTCACTCGCTGCCTTTGTCCGCTGTCAGCCGGCCAGGGTGCGACATGCGAAACAATCAGCAGGCTGGGTTTTGCCTTCACAGCTTTCAAAGGTAGAATTGCCTTCGGGCAGTTCAGGTAACCGGTATTACCTCATCGCCTGAAATCACTGCTACAAAGTCCCCTTTTTTGGGCCTTAGAATGGCTAACCCCGTAAACTGGCTGAAAGCAGGCAGCACAGCATGGTGCTTACCAAAATAAAAACACGGAAGGCGGAGGCTGGGCTGCCCATCACCCACCAATCTTACCCCTGGGTGCAAATGCCCGGCGATTGTGTAAACCCCTTGTTCAATTTCCGATGGGGGGTGGTGAATCAATCGAAAGGGCCCCAGGTTGAGAGACTGATCATGAATCCTAATGCATCCCTGGGCATAATGCATCGGCTGCAGAATATCATGGTTGCCTTTAACCAGTTCAATTTCAAGTTCAGGATGCTTGTGCCTCCAGGTGCAAAATTGATCCCAAGCGAGGTTGTGCACGGAATGAAACAAATCGCCGAGCACAATCAGCCGCCTGGTGTTCATCTTTTCTGCCAGGGTTGCCATGGTGTTCAAGTCATGGTCTGCGATTTTGGTAGGGATGGGTATTCCCGATTTTCGGAAATGGTTTACCTTGCCTAAATGCACATCACTTATCATCAGCACTTTCCTCTCATTCCAAAAGAGTGCACGCTGAGGCAAAAGTGTCAGCAACTGGCCAGAATGGCGAAAACTCAGTGCATTGTGCAGCAAGCTGGCTGCCTATGCAAACAGCGGCCCAATTGCAGCCCTATGCGACAAAACTTGTCGCCCTATTCGGAAATGTCCAGGTCCAGTTTCAATTTTCGGATTCGGTCTTCCAATTTTTCACTTGTCATTTTGTCGCGCAGCCGGTCAACCATTATCGGGAAAGAAAAAGGGCTTGGCCTTCCCGGATAAGCAAACAGAATAGTCTGATTTTCAATTCTCTGCAGGGTGAGTTCAAGCCTTTCCTGGTCAAGGTTATAATGGAGCACCTCATCATAAGCCTGCTTCAGCAGCAGGTTGTCACGGTCGTACTTTTTAAAGACATCAAAAAGCAGGCTGGTGCTTGCAATCAAGTGGCGGCTGCGTTTATTTTGGCCAGGGAAACCGTTGAAAACCAAACCTGAAATTTGAGCAACATCTCGAAATCGCCGTTTGGCCATCTCCGTTGCATTCATGCTGTTCCTTATGTCTTCACTCAGTTGTGCCGGTTTCAAAATTCCGCGTTCAACATAGTGTTTAAAATCGAGTTCCTCATTCAGCACCAGCTCAAAGCCGTAATCATTCATTGCAATGGATATCGAGACTGGCTGGCTTTGGGCTATCCTGTAAGCAATCAGCGCCGCAAGCCCTTCATGCACATATCGGCCCTCGAATGGGAAAATGCAAATGTGCCAGCCCTCTTCACTTTTAAATTGCTCAATAAGCAGTTGGCTGCAGCTGGGCACATGGCTCCGCTCAGCCTGCACTTCAAGCAGGGGACGTACTTTTTCGATTTCAGCGTGGGCCACAATTCCCTTGGTATAATCGTCGAGAATCATGCGGAGTTCAGCCGACAACTGGCTCGAAAACGACATACGTCCGCCAAGCCAGCTGGGAATAATTCCCGCCTGTTTGCTTGATTTTTTCACATATGCAGTCAAGTCTTTCACCCTCACCAATTCCAGGCTGTGCGCAGCATACCAAAAAATATCGCCGATTTTTAAGCGAGCGATAAACCCTTCTTCAATTGTGCCGAGTGTGGCCCCTTTCATTAATTGTACAATCATGGCCGTCTCGCTGACAATGGTTCCGATTGACAGCCTGTGTATGGTGGCTGTCCTGCGCTTCAATATTCGATACCTTCCATCTATCAGCGTGGCTTTGGCATATTCCTCATATTGATGCAGCGGCTCGCCGCCCGTGGAAATAAAATCGAGTGCCCATGACCATTCATCATCCGTCAAATCTGCATATGCAAATGTTGACCGTATCTCCTGTAATTCAGTTGCAGGCTCAAACCCATCTGAAACTGCCAGGGTGAGGAGGAACTGAACGAGCACATCGAGCGGCTTTTTCAGCGGTTTTCTGTCTTCGATGGATTTTTTTTTGACTGCTTCTTTAAGGGCCGCCGCTTCAATCAGCTCCAGGGTATTTGTGGGCAGAAAGTAGATAATGCTTTCAGCCCCCGGCCTGTGGCCGCTGCGCCCTGCCCGCTGAAGAAATCGAGCGATGCCCTTGGGGCTGCCTACCTGGATGACAGTATCCACTGGGGCAAAGTCAACACCTAAGTCGAGGCTGGAAGTGCAAATCACCACTTTAAGCGTGCCTTCCCTCAAACCTTCCTCAACCCAATTCCTCACCTCTCGGCTCAGTGAGCCATGGTGCAGCGCGATTGTGCCAGCCAAATCTGGCTGAATGGTGATGAGGGTTCTGTACCATAATTCGCTTTGCCCGCGCGTATTGGTAAAAATGAGTGAGGTCTGGCTGCGATTGATGATGGGGAGAACCACTGGGGCCATCCTAATCCCCAGGTGTCCGCTCCAGGGATACTTTTCAATTTCCTCTGGAAGCAGGGTTTCAATTTTTATCTGTTTTTCAATTTCAGCCTTGATAGTTGTCCTGGGCCGAGATTTTTGGCCCAGCAGCACCCCCTTGGCTTGTTCGAGGTTGCCAATGGTGGCGGAGATTCCCCATGTCCTGAAGTTTTGATTTATTGCCCTCAGCCGTGAAAGTCCAAGCTCAACCTGTACGCCCCTTTTGCTGCCAATCAGCTCATGCCACTCATCCACCACCACGGCGCGCAAACTGCCAAACAGTTTTGGATAGTCCTTTTGGGTCAACATGATGTGAAAACTTTCAGGAGTGGTGATTATTACCTCTGGTG
>CBDTVD010000226.1:0-3411 GCA_965363965.1 uncultured bacterium | reverse complement strand
TGGCAGAGTGGTCGATTGCGGCGGTCTTGAAAACCGTTGAGGGTTAAACCTCCGGGGGTTCGAATCCCTCTCTCTCCGCCGGCCTTAACATCAAACATTAACACCTTGATTTCGGGCAAATTATGCAGCACTTGTCGGTTTTTAAAGGTGTGTGTTAATTGAATTTGAGATATGACACCTGTTGCCTTTAAAGACATTTCTGCGCCTATGCTGGTAGGGGAATGGCGGTTGCAGAGCCGAATTTTAAACAGCAGTGAGCCTGACTACATATTCGCCAAAAGCACTCAGCACAGTTTTCTATCTGGGGGCAAGTATCGAAATGAACTTGGGGATGAAGGAATTTCCTGGCACTTGATGCACGAATCGGATTTTGACAATCCGATAATCGAGTTTACCTCTGCTTCCATATCAGAAAGTGCGTTGATTACACGTTTCTTGAGGTCGGTTGACAGCGCCCACGCACAGTTGACAATCTACTTTACAAATGGCTTAGAACTGGTGCTTTTAAAATAGACAGAGACAAATGGCGATATCTGTTAAAAATACAATTCAGAATAAGGCCCTGGTCGCCTTCATTCTGATTATGGCCGCCCTGCTGATAGTGGGCTTTTGGCTATGGTCTAACTTGAAAGAAGTTACCCGAAGCAATGAGCGCGTCGAGATTAATTCAAACACTCTGTTTCAAATAGGAGATATGATATCCAACGCCAAGGACTTGGAAGTTGGCGCGCGCGGCTTTCTGATTACTCGCGATTTTGCCATGCAGCAACCGTATTTTTTGGCGAAGCAAAAATTAGAAGATAATATTCTCGCCATGGATACCATGATTATTAGTCCTGAAAATCGTGCTTATTTGGGTAAGGTAGAGGCTTTGGTTAAAGGTATTGAGGATGTAAATGGTGAGATAATTAAATTAGTTTTGAATGATTCTCAAAATTTAGCCAGCACTTTATACATCTATAAAGGAAAGGTTAAGATGGATTCTCTGCGCACAATTGTTCGTAAATTGGGCAATAATTACCAGGAAAAAATTGCGGCCAGTGTTGATATGCAGAATGATGCATTACGTCAAACTTTTACCTTCGTCCTTCTGATTTTCCTCCTGATTTTCGGCACCCTGATATTTACATTTCTCTCATTGCGCAATGATGTCATCGGCAGATCAAAGGCCCAGATGCAGCTAAACAAAGTGAATGCAGAACTCGCAGAACTCAACGCCACGCTCGAGAGTCAGGTCCAAGAACGAACGGAGGATTTAAAGAGGTCGTATGAGGAACTTGAACTAAAAGTAAAATTCCGGAATCTCGCTTTGCAAAAAGAAGTCAGCATGCTGAAGAAAAAGCTGGGTGAAGCTACTGGGTCTCTTTAACCCAGCGCATTAACTTTTCTTATTCTAAAGATAAGGTGCATCATTAGGCATCTGATGGCCATCTTTGCACCTGTTATGGCCTTTTTGCGCAATTTGCTCGCCTCTGTCCTGGGGTTTTTTATCGCTCTTTTTTTGATTGGTCTGCTGGTTGTTGGCATCGGCAGCGCTGCAGTCGCATTCAATTCCAATAAGGTGGCAATCCCCGCAAATTCAGTCATCAAACTCCAATTGGATGATGAAATTTTGGAAATGCCCCACCACAGCAAGTTTGAGGCTTTTGCTGCTTTAGATGATGACTTCGAGCAGAAATTAAGCATCAAACAGATTACCGATAACATCAGGCGGGCAGGCGGAGACGACAAGGTAAAAGGCATAATGCTGGAGACAGAATTGGTGAACACAGGGCTGGCCAACCTGCTGGCCATCAGGAATGCCCTGCTCGATTTTAAAAAGTCCGGCAAATTCATCTATAGCTACTCAGAAATTTATACCCAGCGCAATTATTTCCTGGCCAGTGTTGCCGATTCGGTTTTCATTCATCCTGAAGGCGTATTCAGTTTTTCAGGGTTTCATAGCGAACAGGTTTTTCTGAAAGGGCTGTTTGAAAAATTGGATATTGAGCCCATGCTGTTCAGGGCGGGCAGATATAAGAGTGCGGGCGAGATGTTCACCAAAAAAGAACTGAGTGATGCCAACCGCGAGCAAATCACCAGCTATGTAAATTCGATTTATGGGTTTTATTTGGAGCAGATTGCACCCAGCCGAAATGTTTCATCCTCTGAATTAAGGGACATTGCGGACAATTTGAAAATCAAATATCCGCAAGATGCTGTAACCTATAAACTGGCTGATGCAGTAGTTTACAGGGACCAGTATGAATCAGCTGTTCGGCAAAGGCTGGGTATCGAGGAAAAGAAAAAAATCCAGCAGATTTCAATGGGCAGTTATGCCCGCGATCGTAAAATCAAATTTATCAAAGACAAACGCACGGTTGCCATTATTTATGCCGCTGGCGACATAGCAGGGGGTGATGGCAGCCCCAGGCAAATCGGCAGCGATAAATTGAGTGAGGAGATCAAAAAAGCCCGCTTGGATGAGGATGTCAAGGCGATTGTGCTGCGGGTCAATTCCCCAGGCGGCGGCTCACTTGCCAGCGATGTAATCTGGCGGGAAGTGATGCTTGCAAAGGCAGTGAAGCCAGTTGTTGTCAGCATGGGGGATGTTGCTGCATCAGGAGGATATCTGATTGCTGCCCCAGCAGATACAATAGTTGCTGAACCAACCACAATCACCGGTTCAATAGGTGTGTTTGCGTTGCTGCCATATCTTCAGGAATTTTGGAACAACAAACTGGGAATCAGTTTTGACAGGGTCTCTACGGGTAAATACTCAGATATTGGAAACCCCAACCGAAAAATGACCCCAGAAGAAAAGCAGCTGATTCAAAATATGGTCGACACGGTATATTCTTCCTTTAAAAACAAGGTAGTGGAAGGCAGAGCATTGAGTCCGGCCGCGGTAGATTCTCTCGCTCAGGGACGGGTTTATAGCGGTATCCAGGCAAAATCACTTGGCTTGGTTGATGTACTTGGCAGTTTTGACGATGCCATCAGCATCGCTGCACAAATGGCCGGCCTGGAACAGGGTGAATATCGAATTACAGAGCGTCCACGGTACGACGGGGGATTGGGAGAACTGGTTGGTGCTTTCACCAGAATGTCCAGCCCTAAACTTAGCCCTGAACTGCAGGAGTATTATGAACTGGTAACAAAAGCCACAGACATTGCAAACAGAAGCGGCATATTGATGTTGTATCCGTATCAAATCGAGGTCAATTAAAACGTGATGACACAAGGCCAGGCGCCATTGGCGTTAGCCTTTTTAAATTCGTCCGCAGGGACGGGCAGCAATCCTGAAGCTTTGGAATTGCTGAAGGCCAAAGCAATTGAGCACGGATACACGCTCAAAGTCGAATTACTTACAGACAATGTTGACATCGCAGCATTAATCAATCAATTAGCACCCCAGGTGATTATTGCAGG
>CBDTVD010000225.1:0-3492 GCA_965363965.1 uncultured bacterium | reverse complement strand
AAAAACTTTTCCCCAGCCCCTGCGCATGGGCGGGCTGTGGATAAGTGGGGGGGGTTATATCCGTACAGGCGCCGTTATCGTCAGTTTGAAACCCGTCTCCCTATAGAGAGCCTTTGCCCGTTCATTGATGGACTCATGCGTAACCTTTACAAATGCTCGCTTCTCGGCATAAGAATTTAGGCCCACTCGCCCTCCATAAAGATTTATGGTTGACCTTATTTGGCTTAGACCTTCCTCAATTCCACCTGTTGCTTTGGCCTTTAATTCAACAAACATAATTGCCTGGCCATATCGGAGAACAATGTCGCAAGTGGATTCCACATCGGCAGTTCCTGGCCTGATAAACGGGACGCACTTATCAATTCCTGTTACAAGGACCAGTTTAGCGTCAGGGTTTAATACTTCAATTTTTGATCTGCTTCGTTTATCGGATACCTCTGAATGAGTAAATCCTGCATGTCTATCTGCGCTGCCAGGGGTGGGATGCATGTCATCAATTAACCAAAATGATTTGGCCATCGTCTGCTGGGTACAATCCGAAGGAAAAAGGTCTGTTTCAGTCATGCTTGAGGAAGAAAATCTAAAAGGGCAAGAAAGTCCTCATTCTCCTTACCCAAAGCTTCATTTAAAAGATTGTCATCCGAAGGAATACCATAAGTGGTCGGCAAGCGCATGATGGTGCCCTCAGGACTTAACTCATAGATGGTTACCAATCCTGCTTCGATGACTGACTCTTTGGGTATGATTTGCCTGAGTTTTTCTGCACGGTCTGCCGATAATACAGCTGCTGATTTGGCAAGCTCTTCATACACTTCCGCCCCCTGAATAGCAAGGTTCAGCCCATTAATCACATACGGGCTATGGGTCGTCAGAATAAGCTGATCGGCCGCGCGGATGTTGACCAATCGAAGCAATTCATTCAGCAGTCGCCTTTGAGATGCAGGGAAAAGGTTTTGCTCCATTTCCTCGACGATGTTGACAAAGCGGTGGTTCCTGAACTGCGCCAGTATTTCATCCCTGACCACGTCCTCTTTGCGCGGCCTTTTTAATTTGCTGTTGGCTTTTAGCGCAGCCAAAAGTTTCCGCTCCTGCTCCAGGCTCAATTCACTGATACCTGCTTCAGTTGCTTTCCCTATCTGATTAGCCAAGTATTTGGAAACCAGAAATAGTGGTGCCGCCGATTGGTATCCGCTTGCTGCCTGGGTAAGTTTGATATCAAAGCCGTCGCCTTTCAACCGAGCGATTTTGCGCATGCTGTCATAATGCAAACTGGCGCCCACACCCACTGGCAGAGGAAGCGGGCCATCCATTGCATCCAGCGCATCCTGATACTCCCTTAAAAACTCAAAAAGGGCCTTGGGCAATCCTTTAATTTTATCAGCCCGTTCAACCAAGCTCAAAAAATTTCTTTCAGCCGGCACAAACATCTGCTGGGGTGCCAGCAGTGTTTCGTCTGAATCACTTACCTCCAGCTTTTCATCTTGATATATAAAACTGAATCGCGTTCCCCTAAACTCAATGCTGGTTTGGGGCCGAAAATAGGGCTGGATATTATGATAGCCGCAATATATTTTGACAAATCGATTGTATTGCTCGACATACTTCGCTGTAAAATCGCCCCTATTCAGTGCCTTTTCCAGCCATAGAAAGGTTGCTATCAGTTTGGCGATCGCGCTTTTGCCTGTGCCAGTGTCCCCTATAAAGATGGTTACCTTATTAATCTCGAACCAGCCGTCATCCTCCCCATATCCTTCCTTTATGGGGCCGAAATTTCGGATGCGGAGTTTGCTCCATTTTGGGGATGGCATGGGGCAAATTTAGGGGGCTATCGCCCTCCCGCTTACTCTTTAACCACTTTGCGCATCACCTGCAGTCCGCTGGCGAAGCTGATGCGCGCGAGATAAATGCCGCTGGGCAGTTGGCTCAGGTCAATCGACTCATCGGAGGAGGTGCGGACGACCTTGCCCGTAAAATCGAGCAGAGAAATACCGGCAACAGGCTCGTCGGCGGTGATGGTAACAAGTCCGGTTGCAGGGTTGGGCGACAGGCTGGCGCGGGGCATTGCCGGCTTATCCTCTACATTCAGTGTGCCCTGGGTTACGCCCTGCACATAAACCGTCAGGGGGATATAGCCCTGCTGGTCGGCAAAGAGGGCATCTGGCACCGAAATGCGAAAGCTGTGCTGCCCGCTGCCAACGCTGCCCAAGTGCACTTTTCGCGTGGTGATTACATCGCCTGGGCACCAATTGCTGAAACTCTGCCACTCCTCATCAGTCCGCCGGGTGGGGCCGTAGATGCCGTTGCCCTGTGTGTTGTATTTGCGGAAAGGCTCGCACGTTTGGCGGCCCGGGGTATAGTTCAGCACCTCGGTGCCATCCCAGTGGATGTAATGCACCCGCCGATTGTATTCCTCGCCGCCGGCGTTGGCGCCGTGGTTGCTGGTGATGATGTATAGGTAAGCATCTGTCAGCGGCTTGTCAATCTGTACATTGATTGTCTTCACCGCCACCCCTATTTCGTCTGTGGCACCCTGCTGATAATTGTTAAAGTCGGCTTTGAAAGCCATGGGGTAAATCACGTTGTTCTGCTCGGGCAGGCTGCTGCCATCGGTAACCAGGGTGAGAGTGCCATAAAACACATCATTTCTGCCCTTGCATCCTGATACCTGGGTCTGCGCGGCATATGGAACGCCAAACACCTCGAGTTCCATCCATAGGTCATACTTTTTGCGGATTGATTCTTCTTTCAGGATATGGGCAATGTTGCTGATTTCGAAGTGATAAGGCACCGAATCAAGTTTTGCATTCTTGTTCATGAACGGGGTGATGAACCGGCCAAGCTCGATGCGGTCAACTTCTTTGGGCACGTAGCTGGTGTCGCCTTTGGGCACAAAAGCGAGGTTGACATTGCCTATGCGGTCATAATTGTCGCATGCAGCGTGGATGACCACATCCATTTTCAAGTCGGTGCCGATTTGGAAAAGCTGCAACTCCGACAATTTGGTAGTAAACAGGTCGTTTCGCAGCATGGTGGTTCCTGCTGGTGCAGGCGTATCCACTTTGGCGGCGTATCCATCGAAGAATAGGACACGGTCGAAAATCTTGAGTGTGGTCTGCCCATAAGCCGACAGGCTGAGGCCAGCCGCCATCAGCCCTGCGATTAACGCTTTCATAACATCGAAGGTACGGCGAGAAAATAATGAGACGGATAGTGGAAAAAATGCCGCCTGGCTGCGTAAGCACATTGTTGGCCATTTCCTCCGCCACCAAATCAAAAAACTCGACTGGGTGGTTGGTTGGCAGGGGTTAAATCTTAATTTTGAAAATTAATCGCAGGTAAGGCTAAAGTTTGGATGATATGCTGACGGAGGAAGAATTAGAGGTGCTGATACAGGCTGATGAAAGTGACAGGCTGGAGAAAACCGTCTCTACAGCTAATATTGATAAGTTCTGTGAAGCCATTTGCGCCTTTTCAAATGATTTTCCCAATCAT
>CBDTVD010000224.1:0-3503 GCA_965363965.1 uncultured bacterium | reverse complement strand
GGCTTTTCAAAGCCAGGTTTCAATGTGTCCAGCTCAGCAATGTCAATCAGCACCGTGTCCTGCAGAGGGCGGTATTGGCGATAAATGATGGTGAGTGGCGCCCCTTTCGCTTGCATGAAAGCGAATTCTATGGGGTCGTCAGGCATGCCGGCACTGTCATACTCGGTGCAAAAGAAAATCTGCTGGGCTGCCGCAGGTTGCTGCCACAGGCCGAGCAGCAGCAGCAGGTATAGGTAATTTCTCTTCATGGGCTTGTGGGCGATTACTGCCCCAATGGCTTGGACGCAATTGCCTTGCATACGGTGTGCCGAACCCAGAAATTTCGGCCTCGCCTTCTCCCTGGGCAACTGAAAAAAAACAACCTCCCCCCAGCGATTGCTCGCCAAAGGGAGGCCTGCTTTAACCTCAAAAAATAATTAATTCTTTAAACTGCGTTTGTGTTACAGATGAATGGCAAAACGGCCATTAGCTTTGATTGTTTAAAGGCCATGTTTTCTGCGGATGCCGCAAGCACCGGCCGCCTGAGCCCATGCATTTGTTGGTTTTACCTTTGCTCAACGGATTGACGCGGGGGTTTTAGCCTCTCGATTTGCCTGATTGTCCCTTGAACCAGCTCCTTGCATTTTTCAACCGAAATTATAGGCTCTTCCTATTTTTCGGGCTCGAGATTCTGGCCATCTGGATGGTTGGCCGATACAACAGCTTCCAGGGCGCTGTGCTGCTGAACGCTGGATATGAAATGAGCGGGAATTTCTATTCCCTGTACAACCAGGGCAACCTCTACTTGCATCTCCGCCAAAGCAACGACAGCCTGATGGCTGAAAACATTCGCCTGCGCATGGCCCTCGATTCAGCTGTAAACATTGATACCGCACAGCCAGCGGCAATCACCGATACTTTTTATAATCAGCGATATCGATATGTGCCAGCGCGCGTCATCAGCAATTCCGTCAACCAGCCTGATAATTATCTCACCATCGATAAAGGCAGCGCACAGGGCATCACCAAAGCACAGGGCGTTATGTCGCCCACCGGAATTCTGGGTGTAACGCGCAGCATCGCCCCCAATTTCTCCAGCGTCCTCAGCGTCCTCCACAGCGAGTTCCGCGTCAGTGCCGAAATCGCCGAACTGGGCAAAATAGGCACTGCCGCATGGAATGGCCAAAGCCCCGAGTACATCGAACTGCTGGATATCCCCGTCCATCTGAAAGTAACCAAAGGGATGCACGTGGTCTGCTCCCCCTACAGTTCTATTTTTCCCCAGGGCGCACCCATTGGCACCGTAGCCGAGGTAAAGGTCAACCCAGGCGCACCCTATTACCAGCTAAAAATTAAGCTGAGTGCAGGCCTCGCCGATGTCCGATACGCTTACATCATCACCGATCTATATAAAGGGGGGCTGGATAGCCTCGGCGCGCTGAAATCCGCCACAGGCCCGCGATGAATGTCCCCCTCACTGCCCTCAGGCTGGCCCTGGTTTTCTTCGGCCTGATGCTTTTTCAGGTCTATGTCCTCGATAACATTGCCATCAGCAGCCTGGCAAGCCCTGTGCTCTGGGTCTATATCCTGCTGCTGCTTCCCCTGATGCCGGCCTGGGCCGAGCTTCCGCTGGCCTTTGCACTCGGCCTTTGGATGGATTTTTTTTACTATACCCCAGGTGTAAACGCTGCCGCTGCAACTGCCGCCCTTTTCGTCCGCCGGCCGCTGACACGTTTCATCAAACTCCCTGAAGGTGATGAAGTCGCTGAGCCAACCCTCACATACCTCGGCTGGCGCGGATTTATTTTGATGCTTGCCCTGTTTTCCCTCACCTTTCATGCCTTCAGGATCGGGCTCAGCGAGTTTGGCCTCCGCAGCCCCGCGCTTTCCATCCTCCGCCTTGGCATGGATACCGCATTGACAATGGTGATGGTCTTTTTGATTCAGGTGATATTCTATCGCAGGAGGGCTGAAGAATGAGCGTTCAGGGAACGGAGCGTGCCGGCGTCATCCGGCTTTTTGCCGTCAGCCTTGCCGCCATTTTCATCCTGCGCCTGGCATGGGTGCAATTGGCTGACGACAAATACAAGGTATTTGCGCAGAACAATGCCCTGCGCAAAGAAATCATATCGCCCCCGCGCGGCGTGCTGTATGACCGACACGGGGTGATGCTGGTGGATAATGCCACCATCTATGATGTGATGGTGGTGCCCAGCAGAGTCGCCGAATTTGACACTGCAGCTCTCTGCAAACTCCTTGATTTTCCGCTTCCAGAGTTTCGGAAATCCTGGGCCAAAGCTGTTGCATGGACCCGATACCGCCCCAGCCCAATTGTGCGCGAAATCACCCCGGCCCAGTATGGGTATTTTCAGGAAAGGGCATTCGAGTTTCAGGGGTTTTATGTCCAGAGCCGAATCAGCCGCAGTTACCCCCAGCCAATCGGGGCCAGTTTCCTCGGCTATCTCGCCGAAGCCGACAGCGCCGACATCGCCCAGTCTGATGCCTACTATCGCCTCGGTGACTACATGGGTAAAAGCGGCATCGAGAAATCCTATGAAAACCAGCTGCGGGGCACAAAAGGCACTCGCTTTATTCTGGTGGATGTGTTCAACAGGGAACAGGGCCGATATCTGGAAGGTGCACAGGATGTCCAGCCCATCAACGGCCAGGACCTTATAACCGGCATTGATGCTGAGTTGCAGGCCTATGCCGAAAAACTGCTCAGGGGGAAAAAAGGGGCAATCGTTGCCATCGAGCCCGCTACCGGGGAAATTCTCTGCATGGTAACCGCCCCCAGTTATGACCCCAATGTCCTCCTCGGCCGCTCGCGCTCAAAAAACCTCCGAAAACTTTACCTCGACCCCCGAAAGCCGATGTTCAACAGGGCCCTGACAGCCAAGTATCCCCCTGGCTCCACCCTCAAGCCTGCCGAGGGACTGATCGGCCTGGCTGAGGGCGTCATCAGCCCATCTTATGTTTATAACTGCAGCGGGGCCTATTGGCTCAGCGGCTCCCAGAAAGTCGGCTGCCACAGCGCAGGCAGCTTCGATCTTCACAATTCCATCCGCCTCAGCTGCAATTCTTATTATTGCAACGTCTTCAGGCTGCTGATTGAAGAGCCCCGCCTCCACTCCTCAGCAGCAGGACTCGAAAATTGGGGCGCCAGGCTCCAGGCTTTTGGCGTCGGCATCAAAACTGGGATAGACATCCCTAATGAAAGCAAGGGGATAATGCCCACAGCCGCCTATTACGATAAAATTTATGGGCAGCGCCGCTGGCATGCCACCACCATCATTTCGCTGGGCATTGGCCAGGGCGAGATCAGTCTGACACCACTGCAAATGGCCAACATGTGCGCTGCAATTGCCAATGGCGGGTATTACATCAATCCCCATTTCGTGCGCTCCATCGGCGGCCAGCCGAACCCCAATCTGCAAAAATTCCAGACCAGCATAGACACCGCCTATTTCACCCTGATGCGCCTCGCCATGCGCGATGTGGTCGAGCGCGGCACCGCCGGCTGG
>CBDTVD010000223.1:0-3588 GCA_965363965.1 uncultured bacterium | reverse complement strand
GCATCACTGCCGCTGCTGAGGCCCGCGATCCGCTGCACATAGGCAGGGTCCTCATCCAGCAGGTCATCTATCATGGCAAAGTGGTGCTTCCTTATCTTCAGCTGGTCGGCATCCTCAATGCCTATGCCGGCTGACATCAGGTCCCTGTATTTCACAAACCACGTTTCAGGGATTATCGCAATTTCGCCGTTGGGCAGCCGATACTCGGCTATTCTTTTCAGTATGTTCTGCTTCAGCCTGATAAACGGAAAACTGTATGCGCCAAACCTGACGATTGCATAAACATTGAACCAGTCGGCACTTTCCTCAACGTTGATGTCAACCACGGTTTTGCCTATCCAGTATCGTTTTTCGCCTTCTGCATTCCCGATCTCAATCCCTGCCCCTTGGAGTGCGCCAGCTTTGTCGGCCAGCCACTGTATCAGTTCAAAGAGTTTGGCATCGGGCTGCTGGGCAAGGTGATAGGCGTAGCTGTCAGCCGTGCGCAGGCCCAGGTCCTCAGCCATTGCGGCAAAATGCTGCTCGATGCCAATTCGGCGGCTGATGCGCTGATAATGGTAATCTCGGTCGCCTTCCACTCGCAGGTTTACGAATGTCATTCGGGGGTCATCGGCGCGCAGCTGCTCGGCCCCGTACTGGTAGCTCAGCAGCAGCCTGGGTGCGCCGCCGTAGTCGCTTTCCAGGGTCAGTTTGGGCCTCGGCTCCAGCTCTGCTTCTTCTATTGTAAAGCCGGTTGTCTTCACCGTGTGCCGTTCAATCAGCGTTTTCACAAAGCGTTTATGGTAGGCGGGCTCGCTGGCCAGCGGAATCTGGATGTTCCATTTCTGAAAGAACGGTTCCAGTTTTCTGGCCTCTATTCCAGGCTCGAAACTGTGGATGGTTTCGTCTATCAGCAGGCGGGCTGGTTTATCGGTCAGGATGCAGACTTCCTTGCGGATGAGCAGGAGCTTTTGCCCGCCGGTGCGAAAAGTAGGGTAATAACGGGTGCCCTCAGGGGTGCGGTGAAAGTGGAACACCACCTGCACGGGGTGGGGTGCCCAATCGAGTGAGATATGGGCAGGGTTGCCCGATTTTCCTTTCAGATACAATGGTTTGGGGCCCAGCAGCGCATAGATGCTGTCGAGGATTTCGCCCAGCCAGGGCCGCACGCGGGTGTTCAGCGTATCCTCATCCAGTTTTGCGAAGAACTCATGGGGGCGCTGCTGCGGCTTGCCGAATCGGCGGGTTACTGCATCAGGTCCATAGAGGCTGCTGAGGGCTATCAATTCATGGTCGAGTGCATCTGCGCACCGCTCGAATGCAGGCAGCGTATGGCTATAGAGCCGCTGATAAGTCAGCGTGGGCTGCCCATTGGCTGTCAATTGTACAGCATATGGCTCCACCACTGGGCCCAGTTCAAAATCCGGATTAATGGAATACAGTATCGCAAACGGCTTATCGGCATCAACTCTCACAGCAATTACAGGTAGATATAAACCCGCAAAGGTATAAAGGGGGGCGACAGGGCGCACAGGGCCGCCCATTCATTCAGGCTGTTGTATTTTTGTGCTTGGGAAAGAGGGAAAAGCCGCCAAGACGATGGCTGCCGTGGCTTAGCGTGCAAACTTATACACCCCCGCTTTCATCCTATATCACTGCAACACTCAATCTCTCAGTTAAATCATACCATGAAATTTTTCAAAATCAGCCCCTTTGTGCTTGGCCTTTTCGCCCTGGTCCTTTTTTCAGCCGATAGGTGCAAAGACAAGGAAGGTGGAACCGCCTTTGATATCCAAGCCAGGGAATTGACTTTCTATGCCGGCCCCTATGATAAAATCGGAGATGTCAGCATTGGCCTCAACAGCTATAAATGGAACCTGGACAGCGTGGAGCAGTCTGCCGGCTACGGCGTGGTTGACAAAACCATCGGCCAACTGGTGAGCGTGAGGCTGGTCAGCATGGAAGCCGACCTTTTTCAGCCAGCGGGCGGCACTTTCGATGGGCTCAGCAGCATCCGCGTCAGCGTTTCTTCCCCAGGCCAGGAAGAGGTCGAGGTGGCTTTTGCTGAGAACATTGCACCTGGCACCAAACTCCTCAAAATGCAATTGACCAATGCTGAGCTGAAACCACACGTGGTTTCAGATGAGTTCAGCGTCCGTGTCAAAGGGGTTACCACTCAGGCCATTGAAAAAGAAATTGGCATCCACGTGCGCAGCAAATACAACCTGGAGTATTACAAGGAGTAATACGGCCCCTTATGCATCTGAATTAGAACAGGTAGAGCGGATATAAAGCCGCTGCCGCCAAGGTGCTGGGTGTGATGGAGGGCCTGGGTGCTGGCCTCCGCCGAGTGAGGCACGCCCTGGAGGAAAATGGCAACCCCCCGATGGAACTCCATATCACCGATACTCATTGTACAGTGAGGGTGTACGGGCGGCCGCTGAAGCAGCACCCAACGGAAATCCTCGGCAAGGCGTCAGAGGGTTGATGCGCCCTGATTTTCTTCGATTTATCAGCCCCAGTTCTCAACTTCGCCGCACCTTGCCATTTGTAATAAGATGACTAAAGCGTTGGTAAATGTATTGATGATGGCGGTGCTTTTTATGGGATGCACCAAGGAATTCAGGGAACACAGAGAAGAACTGCGCTTGCTGCGCCCTCTATATGGAAAAACTTACGATTCACTGATCTTGACCAAGGATGCCACTCCGGTGATATTTCCTGCGGATTTTCAATTCAAATTGAAAGTGGGGGAGCCAGAAAAAAGGCGTCAGAGTGCAGGATATTTCGCCATGAGGTATCCCCCTGTTACAAGCAGTGCCTGGTTTGACATATTTGACCTAACAAAGGCGAATTCATCCTATAAAATTGTTACAGCAGGCTCCTATAGAGTACCAGACTTTTTTGGGCCATTGTTTAGATATTCCACATTTCAGCCGGCTTTATCCAGCAGTGATGATGGAAATATAATGACATTGACTGGTAGGCATAAAGATACCTTTTACCATTATGAATTTAGATAGGTGGACTATGGTATTTGCTTCAGCCATTTTGGCGTTTAGCTGCAAATATCGGCTTTCCGACGATAGAACTGAAAAGAAATTCTGCAAAGCAGAGATAACCACTTTCATCTTGAGAGAATATACGGTTGATGGCGCTGACTCAATGCCTAACCTCTTGAACAGGGGAGACCAAGTACCCGGATTATTTTGGCAATGCAACCAGGGTGATTTTACTTCACTTTATTTTGCTGGCATGGATTGGCCCATGCTCACTTCCCCCCGCAAGATGAATGCGAGTGCGGGGGATGGCAACTTCAGCATTGATGAAACCGGGTACTTCCTCGGCATTGGCCCGCTGGGCACTCGGCGGCCGTTCAAAACCAGGGTACTCGAAATAAGCAAAAAGGCACTCCGCCTGCAAGGCGACTATGATGGCCACACCTATTACTACAACTTTCAGCCGCCGAAATAAAGAAAAACCCTCTATATGAAAACATCGAAGCTATTGCTGGTGATTGCCGCTGCACTTGGCCTGTTATCAGCCCCAGTTCCCAACTTCGCCGCACCTTGCCATTTGTAATAAGATGACTAAAGCGTTGGTAAATGT
>CBDTVD010000222.1:0-3595 GCA_965363965.1 uncultured bacterium | reverse complement strand
CAGGCCTGAGCATCGGGATTGGAATTGACGCCCTGCCAGAACCCATCCGGCAGAGCAGCACACTCACCGGAAACCACCTGGCCCGATTGGGTTCCATGACTGCCTTGCCCGCAGGTGAGCCTGACCCCAGTGCCGAGGCCCATCAGCGTGCTGCCGACTTGCTTGACCAGGGCGACATTGAAAGCGCCTGGCGGCTGCTGATGAAACCGGGGCCCGCACAATAAACACCCTTCGCCGTTTATCAACTTGAAATGGAATTCCTGCCAGAAGAAATCACCGCCTATGCCGAAAGGTTTACGCGCCCTGAAGGCCACTTGCTGAGCCAAATCAACCGCGATACAAATGCCGAGGTGCTTTACCCGCGCATGCTCAGCGGCCACTTGCAGGGCCAGGCACTGCGGATGTTCAGCCTGATGATAAGGCCCCGCAGAATCCTTGAAATCGGAACATATACAGGGTACAGCGCACTCTGCCTGGCTGATGGGCTGACCCAGGACGGAATCATCCATACCATTGACATCAATGATGAGCTGGAAAAACGGGTGCGGAGGTATTTCGAGCAAAGCGAGCACGGGGAAAAAATCAGATACCACATTGGCGATGCACTCAAAATCATCCCTGCGCTGGATGAAGTTTGGGACCTGGTGCTGATTGATGCCGACAAAACCGGATATGCTGCTTACTTCGACCTCGCTGTCCCGAAACTCCGGCATGGGGGATTTATCATTGCTGACAATGTGCTGTGGAGCGGGCATGTGCTGGAAAAAGGGGGTGATGCCGACACATTGGCCATCAAGAGTTTCAATGTCAAGGTAAATTCAGACCCCCGAGTAGAAAATGTGCTCTTCCCTATCCGTGATGGGCTGATGGTGATGCGCAAACCGTAACTTGCAGTGATTTCTATGGCCCTTTTTCGCCCGCTGCTGCTGCTGTTGGTGCTGCCAGGCTTTTTGCTGGCACAGCCAAAATCTCAGACACCTGAAGAGTACATCGCTAAGTATGCCCCAATTGCTGTCCGCGAAATGAAGCGCGTGGGCATACCCGCCAGCATCACCCTGGCCCAGGGACTGCTGGAAAGCGGAAACGGCAACAGTGTGCTGGCTGTGCAGGCCAACAACCACTTCGGCATCAAATGCAAAAAAGACTGGACAGGCCCCACCATAAATGTAGATGATGACGCCAAGGGGGAGTGCTTCCGGGCCTACCCCAATGCCGAAGCCAGCTATGATGACCACAGCGATTTTTTGAAAAACGGCAGCCGATACGCCAGCCTCTTTTCGCTCGACCCAAAGGATTATCGAGGCTGGGCCAAAGGGCTGAAAGAGGCCGGATATGCAACCAACCCCAAATATCCCGAGCTGCTCATCGGCCTGATTGAGCGGTATAAACTGAATCAGTATGATGACGGCAAGGTGCCTGACTTGCCGAAACCGGACAAAGACAAACCGAAAGATGACCCTGGGCCGATCGTCAGCCAGCCGCTGCCTCCATCTCCTGCAGCCGTGCTGCATGGGGTACCCATCCATACGGTAAAAAATCCGATGGAAACTTTCGAAACAATAGCCCGTGCCCACCAGATGATGCCCTGGCAAATTTGGAAATACAACGACCTCGAAAAAACCGATGCCCTCCCCCTCGGCGAGGTGCTGTACCTGAAACCCAAGCGCGGCAAACCTAAAAACAAAACTTATAAGGTGAAGCCTGGCGATGACATGCGCTGGATTAGCCAGAATGAGTTTATCAAGCTGAGCAAACTCCAAAAACTCAATCGGATGGCCCCCGGCACTGAGCCTAAACCTGGTGAAATCCTTCAGCTGCGCAGCAGGGCCGATTCCGCCCCAGCACTGACTATCAATCCGCCGAAAACCCGCAAGAGTTTTCGCGGCGGCGTGCCTGACCCCTTTATCAGCCCCCAGACCAAACCCGATGACGCTGCCCATGTGCGGCCAAACTTGAACAACCCCAGCTATCGGCCTGATACAGGAGCCATCCGGTACCATACGGTAACTGCCGGCCAAACCCTCGCTGCCATCGCAAAAATGTATGAGGCCACGGCTGAAGAAATCATGGAACTCAATAACCTGGCAAGTGACCAGCTGCGTACTGGGCAGGTGCTTATTGTGGGGAAAGGCGTGGCAGTTGAAAAATACCACACGGTGAATGCAGGGCAAACCCTCTACGCAATTGCCAAGGCCTATGGCACCACCGTCGAGGCCATTCAGCAGCTCAATGGAATGACCGGCACTTACCTCAGGGTGGGGCAGCAATTGCGCGTACGCTGAAAAATGGGCTGTGGGTGCAGCCAATTGTATCCATCGGCACGGCATTGGCAAAGAATCGGGGCATGATGGCATTACACGCGCGGCTCGCCCCGTTATTTGCATTTTTGTTTTTTCTGCCTGCCTGGGCAAGTGCTGCCCAGTTCCACGCCAGCCCGAACGCCTCAGCCAGAGGGGCAGGAACCATAGGCGACCCGGTGGACCTGCAAACCGCCCTCAACGGCTCATGGGCCGATGCCAGCGGAAACACGCATCGCATCCAGCCAGGCGATGCGCTGATTCTGGCCCCTGGAGTTTATAGGGGAATTTTCAGGAGCAACCTGAAAGGCGAGCCTGGAAACAGGATTCTGGTTTTTGCCTACACCGGCGATGAGGCCATCCTGGATGCCACTGGCTTTTTCAGAAAAGTGAATAGCCTGCCTGCTACCCCTGCCAAAAGGGCAATGGACGGCAGCATCCTCAACATTAACGGCGGCTATGTCGAGTTCTGCAACCTGCACCTGCGCACCACCAGCACCGACCGTAATCTTTTTCTGATGAAAAAGCCCGACTACAACGGCAAAATGATGAATGGAAAGCCCTTCAACACCAGGAAACAAAACGATTATGACGCTGGCGGGGGAGTCGAATTCGTCAATCACAGCCCTGGGGTAGTGCTGCGCAGCATCAGTGTTGAAAACACGGTTTATACAGCATTCAGCCTTTTTCAGCACGCCGATGGGGTGCAGCTGATTGGCTGCAGTGCATGGCATTGCGGATACAACACTGTGCCCACGCCGGAAATAATCGCTTTTTTCGGCAGCTATGAAAATTTCGTTAAAGCCCTGGATGACAGCGTTCGGCCCCACGGAAATGGCTGGTATCAGCATGGCAATGAGTTTACTGAAGAACCCGATGGCACCCGCCGATTCATCGGCAATGTGGTTTTTGAAATAATGGGAACCAATATGCACAACTGGAGTGCAAAAAGCACGGGCCTGCGAAACATGCAGTTCATAGACAACATCAGTTTTAACGGCGGAGTGCTTGCTATGGATTATGTCCCTAAAAATGGCACATTGAGGCCCGGCAGCAGCCCTAACTTCGAATTGATTTCAGAGAACTACTGGACCGAAAACATACTGGTTAAAGGCAATGTGTTCTTTAATGACCGAGGCGACAAAGGCCCAGGCTGGAAAATCGGCTATACCGATGTCAACACGGCCCTCAATCTGCGAATAGAAGACAACTGGGTGAGTGCCCGAAGCGATGCTTGTTTCAGTGCCAAAAACCTCTACAATTCCAGTTTTACAGGCAATCGCCTGATTGCTGATGGT
>CBDTVD010000221.1:0-3595 GCA_965363965.1 uncultured bacterium | reverse complement strand
GGACAGGCGCACAAAAACCTATTTGGCATCACGCCCGCAAATGATTATGGCGATGCTGCTGGTGGATGCAAGCATTTCACCACAGAAAGCGGATCTTGAATTCGCCGATTGGATGGGCCAAAGCGGCATTCCATTCACCATTTCTTTTACCAAGATTGACAAGGCCAAAGAACCTGAAACACAAAAGAATATGCAGGATTTTCGGGCCCAAATGGCTGAGCGTTGGGAAGAATTGCCGCCAATGGTGCAAGCGTCTGCGACCAAGAACCTTGGAAGGCAAGAATTGCTGACCCACATAAAAAATTCAATTGCCCTGGCTCAACAATAGGGGCCTATATAACGTCTATTGGCCATGCCCTACGCTGCCATAAATCCTTACAATGAAACCAGGCTGAAAGAATTTGCCGAAATTGCAGATGACACGCTGGAATCAAAAATAAGCCGAGCGCATGAGGCCCAAATGCTCTGGAAACGGACGAAACTCAGCAACAGGGCCTGGCAGCTCAACCGCCTGGCTGAGGTATTGGACCGGAGGGCTCCCGAACTGGCTGCTACGATTACACTCGAAATGGGGAAGCCTATTGCCCAGGCCGTCGCTGAAGTTCAAAAATGCGCCCGTACAGCCAGATGGTATGCCGATACTGCGGAAAACTCACTCAAAAGGCACAAGCACAATGCCGATGGCTTCGAAAGTTTTACGCGGTGGGATCCGCTGGGAATTGTCTATGCCATCATGCCCTGGAATTATCCCTTCTGGCAGGCACTCCGGTGCGCCATCCCTGCCATAACTGCAGGCAATGCCATTCTTTTAAAGCACGCTGAAAATGTGCCGCAGTGTGCCCAATTGCTCGAAGATCTTTTTGAGGAAGCCGGATATCCCCGATACATCTACCAAAACATGTTCATCAGCCGAGATCAATCAGCTGTCATCATTGCAAATGAGCATGTGCAGGGTATCAGCCTGACAGGAAGCGAAACTGCTGGCAGCCAGGTAGGGGAGCTCGCCGGCAAAAACATCAAAAAATGTGTGATGGAATTGGGCGGCAGTGATGCATTTATTGTTCTGCCCGATGCAGACATTAAAAAGGCCGTTGAAACCGGGATTAAGTCTCGCTTCGGCAACAATGGGCAAAGCTGCATTGCCGCCAAGCGTTTTATTCTCCATTCCCAAATCGCCAAAGATTTTATTGATCAATTCACCGCCCAGGTTCGAGAAATGAAAATCGGAGACCCCATTGACTCGAAAACAACTCTCGGCCCAGTAGCACGTGAAGACTTGATGAAGACGGTGCTGGACCAAGTGGACCAAACACTTGCCAGCGGTGCGCGTGCCCTCACTGGCGGAATCAGGTATGGCGCTAAAGGCTGGCTGATTGAACCAACCGTGCTGATAGAAATTGAAAAAAACACCCCTGCTTATACCGAGGAAATTTTTGGCCCTGTTGCCAGCATGTTTGTGGTGGACAGCGCCGATGCAGCAATAGAGCTTGCAAATGATCATCGTTATGGGCTGGGGGCCTCCATATGGAGCAACAATATCGACCTCGCCCGAAAAATGGCTCGATACATTGCGGCGGGCAACGTATTCATCAACAGCCAGGTAGCCTCACATCCTGCCCTGCCTTTCGGTGGGATAAAAAAGTCCGGATACGGAAGAGAGCTGAGCGAAATGGGATTGCATGAATTCTGCAATGCCAAAACGGTAAACATTGGATAAAGCCTACATCCTGCTTGGCAGCAATATCCAGCCCAGGGCTGGATATCTATCGCAAGCCAGAGAGCAAATTGCACTCAGCCAGCACATCATTTCAATTTCATCAATTTATGAATCAGAGGCCTGGGGGATGGAAAATGCAGACCCATTTCTTAATCAGGTTTTGGCCATAAGCCCACAACTGCATGCCAGCGATTTGCTGAGGTCTTTAAAAGCAATAGAGGCCAAACTGCAGAGAGCCCGAGACCCCAAAGTATCGGCCTATCAATCCAGAACCATAGACTGCGACATCTTACTTTTTGGCAGCCAGATTATTTCAACGGCCGACTTGACCATTCCGCACCCGCTTTTTCATCTGCGCAAATTTGCACTGATTCCTTTGGCAGAAATTCTTCCGCGGGGTTGGCAGCACCCTTCCTCCGGACTATCCATTACACAATTGCTGCACCTTTGCCCTGATGCCGGATGGGTCCGAAAGCATGAAATATCAAAATGAATAGCCATTTTTTCACCTCAGGCGATAAACTGCAGATCACCCACAAGGTAACTGAGGGGGATTGCGCCATTTTTGACGGTGAGATGCTGCATCCAGTCTATTCCACCTTTGCCATAGCGCGCGATGCCGAATGGGCCTGCCGCCAATTTGTTTTGAAAATGAAAGATGAAAATGAAGAAGGCATCGGCACAATGCTGACAGTAGAGCACTTGAGCCCTGCACCAATTGGGGCTGATGTAATATTTACAGCAAAGTGGCTTGAGTTGAAAAAGAACCTGCTCAGTTGCACCTTTGAAGCAAGCTGGGGCGAAAAGATCATAGCCAGGGGGCAAACGAATCAAAAGATTCTGACTAAAGATCGGTTGAACACATTATTTGCCGGGCTCGGCACCACAGGGGAATGAGCATCAGAATAGTAAACAGAAAGGCTGCCTATGCCTATGAAATCCTGGAAAGTTTTGATGCTGGTCTGGTGCTGACAGGTACCGAAATCAAAAGCGTCAGGGATGGAAAAGTAAATCTGCAGGAAGCATATTGTTATTTTAAAGATGGTGCACTGGTGGTGCGCAACATGTACATTGGTGAATACACCCATGGCAACCTATACAATCATGAACCCAGGCGGCCCAGGCTTTTACTTTTGAAAAGGCACGAATTGAAAAAACTGCTGACAAAAACCAAGGAAAGGGGCTTGACAATTGCCCCGTTGGTGCTCCATTTCAATCAGCGCGGATTGGCCAAACTGGAAATTGCATTGGTCAAGGGCAAAAAAACCTTCGATAAAAGTGCCAGCATCAAAGAGAAAGATGTGAAGCGAGATACAGACCGCGCTTTACGCGAGCATTAACGTTTTTGCCCGGGCCCCCAAAGTCCGCTTTCAGGTTTGTGGCGCTTTGGGTTTATTTTTTTGGGTTTGTCCACAGTGCCGCCATTCATGGCTGGGCATGTGTTTTTTTTGCATGCAGCATTGCCCCCTACCAAAAAGGCGGAGATCAAAAGGAGGGAAACAATTTTTTTGAGGGACATGACTTTTTCTTGCGCTTCGGGCTAAAAATACAGCCAATGCCAGCGAAAACCATGCGCAGAACTGTATTCGGCGGCAGGGGCTGGAACCTTCAGGCAATTCAACGATTTTAAAACAGTCCGTACAACCTTTGAGTTCGTCTGGATTTTACTGAGGTCGATGTCAGGAGAAAGATACCACTGCGATGTGCGATTGAAAAATTCTGTTCCTTCGATATTTCTGTGGGCACCCGTCAAACCATCTACACCGTAGCCCAAAGACACATTCAGCCAGAGGGGAAGAAATTCCGCTTCTGAAATGGACTTCAAGTTTCCGCTGAGCCAGTAAGTTTGGGCATTGTAATCCTTTATCAGCTGTTCCA
>CBDTVD010000220.1:0-3623 GCA_965363965.1 uncultured bacterium | reverse complement strand
GGGTACCCCATCAGCCTGCCCGTGCAGATTAACATAGACACACTCGATGACTGGGCCATTGCCGAAGCATGGTTCAGCCAAAACCCTCAGCCAATATGTGCGGAATAGGCGGAATAATAGGAAAAGATATCAGCCCTGATGCGCTCGGGGCCATGCTGCGCTGCCAGCACCACCGCGGGCCAGACCAGCAGGGCATTTACACTGCACCAAACGGCATGGCCATGCTGATGCACAACCGCCTCAGCATCCTCGATTTATCTGAAGCCGGCCGGCAGCCCATGCTCAGCCACAGCGGCCGATTCGCCATGGTATTCAATGGCGAAATCTATAACTACATCGAGCTCCGCCGTACCATGCCTGATGTGCAATGGCGCACGGGCACCGACAGCGAAGTGCTGCTGGAGGGCTGGGCGCGCTGGGGCATTGACTTTATGCAGCAATGCATCGGCATGTTTGCATTTGCCATTTGGGATAATGTGCAGAATGAACTGCATGCCGTACGCGACCGCCTGGGCATCAAGCCGTTCAACTATGCCGCATTGCCCTGCAATGGCGAGTTCGCCTTTGCCAGCGAAATCAAAACCCTTTTTGCCGCTGGAGTGCCAGCTGTGCCCAACCGAACTGCCTGGGCAGAGTATCTGATGACGGGCCGCTATGACCACAACAGCGAAACTTTCTGGCAGAACATCAGGAAACTCCAGCCGGGCCATTACCTCAAGGTGTCAGCAGCGGGCGACCTAACAGAATCGCAGTGGTACAATTTGCCGGAGGTTTCAGGCATTGAGTATGACCAACGGCCAATGGAAACTGTGATGGAAGAATACCTCGGCCTGCTGGAGGACAGCATCCGCCTGCGTTTCAGGGCCGATGTGCCAGTTGGCATCAACATCAGCGGGGGCCTTGATTCCTCGGCCCTGCTGGCCATGGTCGGCCAGGTGCAGGGCAAGGAGGCCAGTGTAAATGCCTTCACTTTTACCACCGGCAACCCCGATTACGATGAACTGCCCTGGGTAGAGCAGATGATCGCCCAAACCAAACACAACCTGATTGAGTGCAGGCTGAGCGCCGAGGAAATTCCAGCCCTGGCCCTTGATGTTCAGCGGCATCAGGATGAGCCTTACGGTGGTTTCCCCACAATCGCCTATGCCCGGATTTTCGAGGAAGCTCGCCGCCGAGGGGTAATCGTTCTGCTCGATGGCCAGGGGATGGATGAGCAATGGGCAGGATATGATTATTATCGGCGGAAAGAAGGGCCAGCCCCTGTGGTGCAGGGCAGCACCGACAGCCCCCTGCGCCCCGATGCAGTCAGCCAGGAACTGCGCTCACTGGCAACCGCTGAGGCCATTTGGCCCTCGCCATTTCCCGACAGGCTCAGAAACCTCCAGTTCAGGGATACTTACGTTACAAAAATTCCCCGCGCCCTGCGCTTTAATGATCGGGTAAGCATGCGCAGCAGCACCGAGCTCCGCGAGCCTTTCATGGACCATCGCTTATTTGAACTCGCGTGGCGGCAGCCAGAAGATCGCAAAATCCATGGCGAAACCGGAAAATACTTTATGCGCAGGCTGCTGGCAGAAAAACTCCCCAGCAAAGTGGTGCAGGCCCCCAAGCGAGCATTGCAAACCCCGCAGCGCGAGTGGCTCGCAGGGCCGCTGCGCCCCTGGGCCGAGGAACTCCTCAGCCAGGCCCCCCATGCACTCGGCGGCGGAATGGTAGATGCCCCTGCCATCGCTCACCACTGGCAGCGGTTCCTCAGCGGCCAAAGCGACAATAGTTTCTATATCTGGCAATGGCTCAGCCTCAGCCTGATGGACCAGGTGCAAACCCAATACTCACCCTTTATCAATCAATCCGCAGCGGCGGCAACCAAATGAGCAACACAGCAATCAGGGTCCAGGATGTGGACAAAATTTATCGGATCGGCCTGCAGGACAATCCCGATGAGACCCTGTTTTCAGCCATACTGAATGGCCTGACAGCCCCGATTCGCAATTTTCGCCGATTGCGAAACCTCTCCCAATTCAAAGACAAAGAAGCCAAAGACATCTTCTATGCCCTCCGAGACATCAGTTTCGAGGTCAAGACAGGCGATGTAGTAGGCATCATCGGGCGAAACGGTGCAGGCAAAAGCACCTTGCTCAAAATCCTCAGCCGGATTACCGAGCCTTCCAAAGGCCGGATTGACTTTTACGGCCGTGTAGGCAGCCTGCTTGAGGTCGGCACTGGTTTCAACCCTGAACTTACGGGGCGAGACAACGTGTACCTCAATGGCACCATCCTCGGCATGCGCAAAGCCGAAATTGACCGCAAAATAGATGAAATCATTGATTTCAGCGGCATCGAAAACTTTATGGATACCCCGGTCAAGCGTTACAGCAGCGGGATGCGCGTCCGGCTCGCTTTTGCAGTGGCTGCCCACCTCGAGCCGGAAATCCTGATTATTGATGAAGTCCTGGCAGTCGGCGATATTGATTTTCAGCGAAAATGCCTGGGCAAAATGAGCGAGGTAGCTGGTCATGGGCGCACTGTGCTCTTCGTCAGCCATAACATGGCAGCAGTGTCAAACCTCTGCAGCCGCACCATCGTGCTCAACAAAGGCCGGATGGTGTTTGATGGCGGCGTGAAAGAAGGAATCAAGGAATATGTTGCCCAGAATTACGCAGCCGAAAAAGGTTCGGAAGGTTCCGCAGAGAAAAAAATCGGAGAAATAACCCTCCACGACCCTCACTTTGCCGACATCAGCGGCAACCCAATCCCGGCTGCCATCAGCGGCGAGGACCTGGTGTGGGAATTCGGGTACACATTTACTGATGGTCTGCCGCATGAAGGGGTAAAAATCCGAATTGTGGTGATGGATGACATGGAGCGGATACTGTTTGTGTGCAATTCCTTCCAAAGCGGCACCGAGGTGCTCAACATGCCTGCCCAGGGCACCGCCCGCTGCACCATTCCCCGTTTTCCGCTGGTGCCGGGCACCTATTCAATTGGTTTTACGCTGCAGGATGCCCACCAGCAAATTGCCCGTGATGACAGGCTGGCCATGCTGGAAGTGGCTGAAGGTGATTTTTTCAGAACAGGACGACAAATGAGGAACCAGCAGGCCCAGTTCCTGGTGGACCATAGCTGGATTGTAAAATAGAGCCGACCTTTGCGGCCGCATCAGCCCCGCAGGGCCGATTCTACTTTTTTGCTGACCCATGAACAACAGGCAACATAAAGCCGCCAGCATTATGATGGTACTCCCCAGGGGTGAAGCCATCCGAAATTTTGTGTACAGCGGTGCCGTGGCCGACCTGAAGGAAAAGGCTCATGTAGATTTGGTGAGCGTGATCCCTTCGCCCTACGTAGAGGGCCTGCTGCGCCAGGCCGCCGATGATTTGCTGCCATTGCTGGATGTGAATGAACCCTGGGCCAGCCGATTTATGCGCGAGTGGGTTGACCTTGCCCACAATAGATTCCTGTGGAGCGAAGCCGCAAAAGAACGATGGATGTTCCGAGACCTGGAAGCCAACACGCTGAGCAAAAGGGCAAAACGCATCGGAAAAAAACTGGTCGCTACGCCGCTCGCCAATCAGCCTGGCCTGAATGGCCTGATGGCGATGGAGGCTTTTGTCCGCCAGAAG
>CBDTVD010000219.1:0-3624 GCA_965363965.1 uncultured bacterium | reverse complement strand
AGGGCAACCACCTTGTTTTGCAAGAGGTTGCCCTTTAAAGGTACCGAAGGAGGGACTCGAACCCTCATGTCTTGCGACACACGCCCCTGAAACGTGCGTGTCTACCAATTCCACCACTTCGGCATTGTGGCACAGCACGGGGGTTTTCGGCGGCTGCCGATGGTTTTCCCGTGCTGCCCCCAGCGATGTTGTGCTGGCTGGGGGTGCAAAATTAAGGATTAATTTTTGCGCGCCGGTGCATCATGTCAATCTATTTTATTACGGGTGCCAGCAGCGGGCTGGGCAAGGCCCTTGCGGAGTTGATCCTCAGCATTGGGGGCAGCCAGGTCGTTGGCCTCAGCCGGACACAGACCATTCGGCACGCCGATTACCAGCACATCGCCATTGATTTGGCCGAGCCCGATGCGGTGGCGGGGCTGAATTTTGAGCAATGGCTCGGTGATGGGGGTTCGGCAGTTTATCTGGTGAACAATGCCGCCAAGGTGGGGCCGGTGGGGCCGGTCGGCACGCTGGGGGCAGGGGAGATTCAGCGGCACATTGCGCTCAACCTCACCGCACCCATTCTGCTGGTGAATAAACTGATGGCAATCAGGGGAAACCGCAGATTCGGCATTGTCAATATCAGCAGCGGCGCCGCCACCAGCGCCATAGATGGCTGGGGCCTGTACTGTGCCACCAAGGCCGCCCTGCAGATGCACACCGCCGTAACCGAGGCCGAGCGCAAACTCAGCGGCCAGGATGTGCGCGCCATCGCCGTCAGCCCGGGCATCATTGATACACCCATGCAGCAGGAAATTCGTTCCGCAACCCAGCAGGCATTCAGCCGCATCGCCGATTTCCGCGCCTACAAAGCCGATGGCCGCCTGCAATCCCCCGCCTCCACCGCCGCCAAGCTCCTCGCCGCCATCCATGCCATGTTCACGCACACAGAAGTGGCAGTAAGGTTGTGATTTGGCGGGGGAATAACTTGTGTTCACTAATATTGCAGAATTCTGCAAGCATCACGGTTAAACCCGTTCATCATAAAAATGAAGTAAAGGCCCGGCTGCACTCAGATACTGTCAACACTTTCCCCCTGTATGCCAAGCATCAAAACCCTTTTTGTTGAGTTTGCTAACAAGCTGCCGCCTAACCGTGTCTCAGCTTTTCGCGGCGCGCTGATTGAAAAAGTCGGCCGCGACAATGTGGCCTTTCACAATCATTTGGGCGACAAAGCACTCATTTATCAATATCCTGTCATACAGTATAAAAGTATCCGGCAGCGGCCATGCTTGTTCTGTGTGGGTGATGGTGTGGATGAAGTGCAGAAGTTCTTTGGCTTGCGAAACTGGGAGGTCAACATATCAGGCATCCATTATGATTTGAAAATCAATCGGCTGGAGATGCAGCACTTCAAAGTGGGCATCACACCCCAGCCGGCCTTTTACAGCATTCAGCGTTGGCTGGCTTTAAATGAGCAGAATCATAATACATTCATCAAAGCCCAAAGCACTCTGCAGCGCATCGAGTTGCTGCAAAGGTTGCTTATTGGCAATATCCTCAGTTTTGCAAAAGGCATTCAGTGGCACATAGATCAAGCGATTATGCTGCAGATTGATGAGGTAACAAACCAGCAAAGCATCAGATACAAAGGCGTGCCCATGCAAACTTTCGATCTTATTTTTCAGTGCAACGTGCAATTGCCGCCAAATCTTGGGCTGGGCAAAAGTGCCAGCCATGGCTTCGGCGTTTTGCAGCCTGTGGCCAACTCCGTTCTCAATAATTGACCGAAACTTGAATCCAATCCCCAACCGAAACAAATAACCCCAAGATGAGCAAACGATATCTTTACGGCGCTGCCGTGCAGGGCATCCAGGATTTTATATTCGCCACAGGAAAACTCCGCGAAATTGCCGGCGCCAGCGAGTTTGTGGAATCGGTGTGCACCACCATTTTTGAAGAAGCACTCGGCAGGCCCCTTGATGACCAGGAGCGCATCATCAATGCGGCAGGCAACATCAGGTGCATTTTAAATGAGGAAGACTGCCGGAAGGTGGTTCGCAATTTCCCCTTTCAGGTGGGCAAGCAAGCGCCAGGCCTCACCATCAGCCAGGCGGTGGTTCCGTTTGAGGGCGAATTCGACAAGACACCCTTCGACACCCTTCAGAAAAATCTTGATACCCAGCGCAATAAGCCAAAAGCGACATTCCGCACCGCCTGGATGGCAGCGGAGCGAAGCCGCCGGACAGGCATGGCTGCCGAAGGAAAAGAAGGTGGGGATTATCTGAGCCGGGAGGAATTGCTAAAGCGTAATGATGCTGACCATACACGATTAGCCACCTATTTTACAGACAGTGAATGGATTCCCGCCGGTATCTTCCCCACCGATATTGAAAAAATAACAGGGAAAGACGATGCCAAAGATGGCTGGATGGCCGTGATTCATGCTGATGGCAATGGACTGGGGAGCCAAATCATAAGCATGATGAAGGACCCGAATCTGGCTGGGAAAGAGTTGATTGAAACTTACCGTGATTTTAGCCTCAAACTGGACGAGGCTACCAAACATGCGGCAAAGGATGCATTTTACAATGCTTTTGGCTACATTGAGTCTTACTCATCCAGAAAGCCGATACCCATGCGCCCCATTCTGTTGGGCGGCGATGACCTTACCATCATCATCAAAGCTGACAAAGCCCTGGAGTTTACGCGGTGCTTTATGCAGGCATTTGAGGAAGAAACGGTAAAGGCATTTGCGGACATCAAGTATGAGCCGATAAAAAGCGGCCTTACCATCTGCGCAGGCATTGCTTATATCAAACCCAATTATCCCTTCCACTATGCCGTCAAGCTGGCCGATGACCTGTGCAAGCACGCCAAGAAAATCGCTAAGAACATAGATGCAAACAGGCCCCCAAGCTGCCTGATGTTTCACCAGGTTTATTCATCCTTCATTGGCGGATATACGGAAATGGCAGAACGAGAACTTAGCTCTACTTCAGGCCGATTTGATTTCGGACCGTACTTTATAAATCTTACCCACAAAGGCGACCATTGGTCGGTGGCGGAGCTACAGTGTAATTACCGGCGGTTGCAGAAGGACAAATCTCAAGATCGCAGACCTGAATCACAGGAGCACAATTCGCTCAAATCTCGCCTGCGGCAATTGATTACCCTTTACACTGACGGCGAAATTGATGCAGCCAAGCAGGACTTCGACCGGATAAAAACCTTGAAAGGTTGCGACGAAAAGCTATTCGAACTCGGGATGCATGATTCCATTTTTACCCGAGGGAAATACTCCCCAGCACTCGACCTAATCAACATGGCTAATCTGCATCAAGAAGAGCCAACACACAAAAAACAAACAGAACCCGCATGAAATACTCCATTCAATTCCACGATTACTGGTGCACTGCCAGCGGGCTGAGCGGTGGCGCAAAGGCCGACATCCTCACCCTGAAGGACACTGATGGCCTGCCATACGTACCAGGCCGAACAATCAAAGGCTTGCTGCGTGAGGCGGCAGAAACCATCTGCGCCTTCGATGACTCAATGATTTCGGCGGAGCAAATCACGGCCATTTTCGGCAGCAATGACGATAAGGATGAAAATCGCACCCACGGCCAAGCCTAGCAGGTAGCG
>CBDTVD010000218.1:0-3660 GCA_965363965.1 uncultured bacterium | reverse complement strand
GGGTTCAGGGTTTGGCTGGGCATGGGCAGACAAGTGGAGGGCAAAGGTATCGCCGCGCCGGAAAACAAGGCTGACGGCAGAGGGTAACTTTGCCCCCTTACGTTGCTGGGGCCGATCGACAGCCCTCCCCAAGTCTCGCCTATGCTACTGACGCATATAAAAATCAACAATTTCAAGAAGATTGAATCAATTGAATTTGATCTGACGGAATCGGTTGTGCTGATTGGGCCGAATAACTCGGGTAAAACCTCCATCTTTCAGGCCCTGAGTCTGTGGGAAATTGGGGTGAAGAAGGTGCTGGAAAAAGTGCAGGCCCCACTTATAGGCGGCATTGTCATCAACAGAAAAGACTTGGTGAATAGCCCCATTGCTGATGCACGTGATATTTGGCCGCAGCGCCAAGTAACGAGGGGTGAATCGCCCATGCACTTTCAGCTCGGCGGCCATTTTGATGGGAAACCTTGGGTGAGCAGGATAGTTTTCACCTATGTAAATGCTGAATCTATCGAAGTCGAGGTTAAAACGGGTTTGCCTGTGCTGCGTCAAATCTTCGCCGATGGGCTTGGTGTGCGCTTCAGCTTCTTGCAGCCTATGTCGGGCATAGCGTTTATCGAAGACAAACTCACGCCTGGCGGTATTAATCGACGGATGGGTGAAGGGCGGACTGCCGAAGTGCTCAGGAACATTTGTTACGATGTCAGGTATCCAGAGTTTGACGGGCTAAGCCATAACAGTGCAGCGGAAGACTGGAATAAGATCACCCTGGAAATGGCGCGGCTTTTTGGGGCACATTTACAAGAGCCGGAGTTCATTAAAACCACAGGGAGTATCCGCTTAGAATATATAGAGCGTGGCATTACTTTCGACATATCGGCCGCTGGCCGAGGGCTTCAACAGACACTGCTTTTACTGGCCTTTATGTATGCCAAGAAAGGCACAGTGATGCTGCTCGATGAACCCGACGCTCACCTTGAGGTCATCAGGCAGCGGGCAGTGTTTCAGTTGCTGAACCGTGTGGCAGCCTCAACTAAATCGCAATTAATAATCGCATCACATTCTGAGGTGATGCTGGATGAGGCTGCAGAGGCATCGAAAGTGGTCGCACTTGTCGAGAATCGGGCTTTGGAGCTCAATAAACACGACTCACAATCCATAAGATACATCAGGCGGGCGCTGACAGAAATCGGCTGGGAAAAGTATTACCTTGCTCGGCTGAAGGGGCATATCCTCTATTTAGAGGGCAGCACCGACTTGCAAATGCTATTGGCTTTTGCTAAACGACTTGATCATAAAGTTACACAGCCCCTCGAGCTTGCCAACGTGGATTACACTGGCAATGACAAGCCCTCGACTGCTGCAAAAACCTTTGTGCCCATCAGCCAATTTTTTCCTGAAGTGAGAGGTTTGGCACTTTTCGACAGACTGCCCCCCACCGTCCAAACTTATCCGTTTACTGTGATAAGCTGGAGGAAACGGGAACTCGAAAATTATTTCAGCAACTTTTTTACCCTGATGCGTTTTGCCACTGCATTTGGCACGGCGCATCCTGGTCTGATGCCCTTGCATGAAGTGGAGGAAACCATGCGCAAGGCCATATCTGATAACACCACCCCTGCACGGCTGGCCAACCCGGATGACCCGTGGTGGAATTATGCCAAACTTTCAGAGGAATGGCTGCCTGAAATCTTCGAGGCATTCTACAGGGCAATGGGGGTGCCTATCGACTTTTACAAGCGAGACTACTATCAACTTATCAGCCACATGAATCCAGAGCGTGTGGACCCTGAAGTGACAGAAAAACTCGACCTGATTTACGAATTTTTAAAGCCGACAGCCTCGGCATAATTATATAGACAAACCATGCAAAAAACTGCGCGCATATATGTGGCCGGCCATCGCGGGATGGTGGGCTCGGCGATTTTGAGGAAGCTCGAGAGTGAGGGCTATACGGAACTGATCACCAAGACATCGAAGGAGCTGGACTTGAGGGATGGGGCGGCGGTCGCTGACTTTTTTGAATCGGAGCGGCCTGCTTTTGTGTTCCTCGCTGCTGCCAAGGTGGGGGGGATTATGGCCAACAACGTCTATCGGGCGGAGTTTCTGCATGACAACCTCGCCATCGAGCTGAATGTGATTCACCAGGCCTGGAAAAATGGAGTCGAAAAACTGCTGTTCCTGGGTTCCAGCTGCATCTACCCCAAGATGGCGCCACAGCCGCTGAAGGAAGAGTATTTGCTGACAGGGGAATTGGAGCAGACCAATGAGCCATATGCTATCGCCAAAATCGCAGGGATAAAACTATGCGAGGCTTATCGGGACCAGTATGGGGCGAACTTTATCAGCCTGATGCCGACCAACTTATACGGCCCCAATGACAATTATGACCTGCAGAACAGCCATGTGCTGCCTGCCCTGATCCGGCGGTTCCATGAGGCCAAGCTGAACGGCGCGCCGGCAGTTGAGCTCTGGGGGACGGGCAGCCCCATGCGGGAGTTTCTGCATGTAGATGACCTGGCAGGGGCCGCCCTGCACCTGATGGCGACCTATGATGAAAAAGGTTTTGTGAATGTAGGAACAGGTGAAGACCTGACTATCAAAGAATTGGCCGAGATGATAAAGGACATTGTAGGCTATGAAGGCGCACTTGAATGGGACCGCAGCAAACCGGATGGCACCCCGCGCAAACTGATGGACGTCAGCCGTCTGCATGCCCTCGGCTTCCGCCACCGCATCGGCTTGCGGGAAGGCATTGCGTCAGTTTATGACGATTATGTGAGGAGGGGGTGAGGGTTAATCAGACAATTAGAATTTAGGTAGCGGTGGTTGCCTCAATCCTAATAGGTTAACGTGATTTCATTGGTGTCAAGTGGCGCAAGGAAGATAGTCGAGCTGTGGACCAGGAGTTTTGTCGGCTTGCGCATGGCCTCAATCGTGATAGAAATGGTGGCAGAATCAGCTCCTTCAATCATTAATGTAATGAAGGATGTGTCTTTGGCAGTTTGATCGATCTTCAGCCCCAATGAGTTCCAATGATCACCAATCATAAATTGGTTCTGAGTATCTGCAGGCGCAGCACTCGCAATATTTACAAGGATATTATCTACAGTATCTCGTGGCTCGGTATTGACAATGTTTAATTTAATCCAGCAAACAGGACGGCACTCGTAAATGAGACCAATGTTTTTGCTCCCATTTTTAATATATAATGGTCCATTCTTCCTAGCAGTATATCGGCTATACACGCCTGCTTCAATATAGTAAGTCATGTCATCCCCAGCCTTAAAAGAGAAATTAAACTTCCCGTCCTGGTCAGTGGTGGCTTGTTTCTCACTTATAGTGCCAGCAAACCAAGAATAACCCGAGTGATTTAACCAAATTTGAGCGTCAGGTATTGGTTTTTTGCTATACATATCGATCACAGTCCCCTCTACTTGGTGATTTCTCTCTCGCTTTCGCAACTGCAAAGAAGCAATATTGGGAGCATCAGGACCAAAATTAGGAGTTGCTTTCTCATCCAATAAGTTTTACGAAGGTAAAAGAAATAAATTAGAGATTTGTGACCTTCATTACCGAAACACCATTGCCTGCCTTCACCGACACTCACCGGGCTGCTGGCTGCCCCCCTACCCGAACATTTCCATTAACCCTGCCTCGGTGGCG
>CBDTVD010000217.1:0-3682 GCA_965363965.1 uncultured bacterium | reverse complement strand
GGCAGGGTTGGCTGGTGTGCTGACCGACACCATCCACGGGCAAGGCAGGGTGAACTGCGATGACTGCTCAAACTTGAAAAACTGCCCATTGCCATTCCAGGTGACCCAGGGCACTCTGCCCGAAATGGTTTTCTCGGCTTTCAGTTTGGGGTTGTCTGAAAGGCAATCGTCCCAGGTATAGGAATAAAAGGTGTGGCTCCAGAACTGATAGGTTGAATTGGTAAAAATCCCAACTGGCCCAAAATAACTGTTGCAGCGGATGCTGACCAAGGGCGCATTGTACTGGCCCCAAAGGCAGTTTTGAGAGGTGAGGGGGTCATGGTTCTTATAGCTCATCCGATCCTCCAGCAGTTGGATAAAGGTGTTCGTCATGTCCCAGTCCTTTCTCTGGTTAAAATTAACGAATCGGTTGTTAAAGACACTGCTTTGGCGCAGGTTGGTGAGTTTCAGGCCCAGGCAATCGCCCCACAGCAGGTTGTTTTCCACATGCACTTTTGTGCTCGGCGCACTGCCCCCCAGCTCCACCAGCTTGCCTGAAGCCACCGCAGGCCCAATGCGCCGCGTGGTGCCATTAAAGGTGTGGTTGAAACTGTCCAGGCTTGTCATGATAACGCTGTTGCCATAAAAGTTGAGCGTTTTGATGCCTTCATTCCCAATTTGCGCCTGGGCAATGTGGCACCACATATGGTCAAAGCTGTTATTGTAAACTTTGTTTGGCCGCAGAAAAATGGTGCCGTTGTTCAGCAGGATATTGCTGCTGATATCCATGTTGCCGATGTTGGCACCGCTGGTGCCTGTAAAGTGCAGGGCCTCATCACCATTGTAGGCAAACAGGTTGTCTTCAAACTCACGCATCAGGGTCCGGTAAACTATGGCGCCAGGCAGATGGATGGGGTTGGGCAGATAGAATACAGTGTCGATGGTGAACTCGGGCACAGGCTTATAACTCAGGTCCTGCTCTCCATTCGCCAGATACTTTCTGCGGTAGGCGCGGTGTATTTCCAGAATTTCGTAGGGCAGGGCTTGGATGTCGTCGTCGCCCTTGGCATAAATGGCCACCCCGTGCTCATATTGATCGGGCACCGTTACCAGGCATTTCTGGCACTTCTTGCACTCGGTTTTCTGGGCTGTGTCGGTTAAATTGCCGCATTTGACATCCTTATACACATTGCAGGCATTGCCCATCATCTGGCACCAAGTTGCCACCCCAGGGTCGCAGTTGCTTTCGCGCACAAATTTCATCCTGCCAGCCGAGGATGTGTCCCTGGGCAGGGTGTTTACAAATCCGCCTGCTGTGTAGGTGTTGCCCACCAGCGAAATGTTGCGCGCCGGCTTGCCTACGAAAGTCGCTGCCCGCTTCAGGTTACTGAAAAAACAATCGCGGATGGTAATGTCTGGCGCACTCACGGTAATTCCGTCTGCTGCATCCATGTCAGTCAGGTACTCATGCGTTTCGGCATTTGTCCACCGCTTGGTGGAATAATTGGTGATTTCCAAGCCCTGCAGTACAACGTATTGGCTGGTGAAACCTGAAAAGTCGCGCAAAATTGATGTCCCCGCAATTCTGCATTTCCGGGGCTTCAAGGTGTCCTGATATCGAAATACAAGGATGGAATCCTCAGTCAGGTTGTCATAGGTTCGGCTGATGGGTTTAGCCGATGCCAATTTCGTTCCTACACCGCCCTTTCCATCAAAAAACTCAAGCACCGATGATCGGCAGGTGGATGCACCTGCAGAGTCTTTAGGCATTAAGTCATCACAGACATTGCATCGCTTGTGCCGCCAATAAAGCGGCAGGCCAGTGTTGTGCAAAATCGGCCGCTGGCAGCCAGGCATGCCCCGCACAATAATCTGCTTATTAGGCTTCCCCCGCAGGTTTACCATAAATGGCCTTTGGACCCCAAAACTGTCAGCGTGGTAAGTGCCTGGCAAAATCAGGACTTCATCGCCAGGCCATACCCAGTCCGCTGAATCAAGGGGCAGGTTGTTCTGCGCCCTAAAACACTGTCAAGGATAATTTGGCGCAAGGTGTCCAGTGCAGTGTACAGGTCGAAAGGGTTATACCAGGTTCCATTGCCCACTGGGGCATCAGTATAGGTATGGTAATTGTTCAGCGAGTCGGCAGGGCCTGCATACCAGGTTTTGGGCCCACGATTGACATGGTGCACCGTGTGGTAGCAGCGGCAAACAGGGATGGCAGTCTGAGCCAGGGCGGCATGGTCAGGAACCAGCAGCAGCACCAGCAAGGCGATTTTCAGATAGAAGTGTTTGTACATTACTTCAACATTACTGCCCCCACCCACAAAGTTCCAAACCCAGTTTCATCTCTTTTTTGCGGGCGACATGGTCATTTTCTGAGAGGTTAAAATAAATTCATTCTCCAGCACCCCATCCGACTCCTCCCCCCTCTCAAACCCCGACATTGGCTGCGAAGCAGTTTTGGAAGTAAATAGGGTCGTTCGCCTCGGGCAACAGGGATAACTTTGCCCCCCTTTCTCGGGCTTCTTCCCATAATCAAAAGCAGCCGCCAATATGACCGAAACCAAACGTGTCCGCACCCGATTTGCGCCCTCTCCCACAGGGCCCCTGCACCTGGGCGGAGTCCGCACAGCCCTCTACTGTTACCTGTTCGCCAAAAAACATGGCGGCGATTTCCTGCTGCGAATTGAGGACACCGACCAAACCCGATACGTCCCCGGTGCTGAGGAATACATCATCGAAAGCCTCCGCTGGGCAGGAATCGAGCCCAGCGAAGGGCCCCACCTCGGCGGCCCCCACGCCCCCTACCGCCAAAGCGAGCGCAAGCACCTCTACAAGCAGTACGCCGACCAATTAATCGCAGCGGGCCACGCCTATTACGCTTTCGATACCACAGAAGACCTCGATAATTTCAGAAAGCGGAGTGAAGAAGCAGGCAACAAATCGGCAAAGTATGATGCAATCACGCGGGAGTATATGAAAAACTCTCAAACTCTGCCCCAGGAAGAAACAGCGGCTCGGCTGCAACGCGGCGATGCCCACGTCATCCGATTTAAAATGCCTCGGAATGAGGAGGTCCGTTTCCACGACGAAATCCGAGGCTGGGTAACGGTCAACACCCGAGAACTCGATGACAAAGTGCTGATGAAAGCCGATGGCATGCCCACCTATCACCTGGCCAATGTGGTGGATGACCACCTGATGGAAATCAGCCACGTCTTCAGGGGCGAGGAATGGCTGCCCAGTGCACCGCTCCACGTCCTGCTGCACAAGGCACTGGGATGGGAAGCCGACATGCCCAAATTCGCCCACCTCCCCTTGATTCTCAAGCCTGACGGCAACGGAAAACTCAGCAAGCGAGACGGCGACCGCCTCGGATTCCCCGTCTTCAGCCTCAATTGGACAGACCCCTTTACAGGTGAACTCAGCAGCGGGTATCGAGAAGCCGGTTACCTTCCTGCAGCTTATGTCAACATACTCGCCCTCCTCGGCTGGCACCCCAGCGACAATCAGGAACTTTTTACCCTTGACCAACTGGTTGAGGCCTTTACTCTCGAGCGGGTAACCAAGTCAGGCGCCAAGTTCGACCCTGAAAAAGCTCGATGGTTCAATGCCCATTACCTAAGATTAGAACACAAAGAATCCCTCGCTGAAGTGCTGAAAGACCAAATCGAGGCAGCGGGGCTGCCTGCTCAAAATACCG
>CBDTVD010000216.1:0-3701 GCA_965363965.1 uncultured bacterium | reverse complement strand
ATTTTTCCCTGAGCGGCTTCAGCGGCGCGATTCATTTGGGCACTTTTGCGCCGGATGGGGACGTCAATCACTTTTGCGCCAGCCCCTTTTGCCACGCCCGCGGTGTCATCTGCACTGGGGCCATTGGCTACAATTATTTCGGTAATGTTGGCAGGGTCGGAATTCTGCCTCAGATAATGGATAAGCCCAGCTATGCCCTCTGCTTCATTGATGGCAGGAATGATGATGGAAATCGACATTTTGACTATCTGATTTTGCCCAGCAATTCAGGAAACAATTCGAGGTCCTGCAAAGTATCTACGTCCCGCAGCGGCGGCATCAGCTCTACTTTTTTTGCGCCTGCCTTGATGATGGAATCGTGCAGCACTCGGCTATGGCTCCACTGCATGTCGAGGAAAATTTCGGGGGCAGGCTGTTTCAGGCCGCAGAGTACGTAACCGCCATCGGTGGCAGGGCCGAATACAATTTCGGTCCGAGGATTCTCAAGCACTGTAAATGCCGTGTTGATGTAATCGCAGGTTATTTCGGGGCAATCACTGCCGAGTATGATAACCTCTTTAGCCCCTTCGGCAAAAACATCTTCAAAGGCATTTTTCATGCGGGTTCCCAGATCGTTTCCCCGCTGGATGCGTTTGCTGTATTCCCTTGAAGGCCAGGAATCGCCGAAGCCCACTTTGTCTGCATAGAACAGGTATCTGGATGCTGCAACCTGGCTAACCTCCATGCGGGTATGTTCCAGCAATAGCTCATAAATTTTGAGGGCATCAGCTGAGCCGATGGAACTGGCAAGGCGAGTTTTGACCACCCCCTGCACAGGATTCTTCAGGAAAACGATGATTGCCCTATCCATAACACTCTTTTTTTCAGGCAACTGCCCCTCCGCAGCTTGACCCTGCCCCAGCCGTGCAGCCGAAACAATGCCGCGCGGTTATGATTGGCCTGCCCTCCAGATTTTGCTGGCTGAATTGGCTGATATGGGCCTTTTGGCTTCCGCCAATGTTCAAATCAAGCATCTGGTTGAAATCGCAGTCGTAAAGATAGCCATCCCACCCCACTGAAAGGGTGCTGATGCACATCACATTTTCTGCGGCAGCTGGGTTATAGGCATTCACCAGCTTTTCCATGTATCCCTGATAATTGCCCGATTGCATCAGGAACTGGAGAAAACGGCTGATGGGCATATTGGTTATGACGAACAGATTATTGAACCGAATCCCGAACTGGCGGCTGAGTTCCCTGCGGAAGTCTGCTTCCAGGCCTGCCTGGCTCGGGGGCAGAAATGCGCCTGCCGGGTTATAAGCCAGGTTAAGCACCAGGCCAGTTTCAGGGTCGGCATAGCCCGCATCATTCAGCATTTTCAGGGCCTTGACCGAATGGTCGAAAACCTTTTCTCCCCTTTGCCGGTCGGTTTTGCCCGCGGTATAGTGGGGAAGGCTGCAGATTACTTCAACCTTGTTTTGGGCAAACCAATGGGGCAAATCGGCATATTTCTTATTGGAGAGGATAACTGTCAGGTTGCAGCGCACCATCACATGCCTGCCGAGTGCCCTGGCGCCCTCTACCAGGTATCTGAAGCTGTCATTCAGCTCGGGTGCGCCGCCCGTTATGTCGAGTGCGGGGATGTCGCTTTGTGCCAGTGCCCTCAAGCACTCCTCCGCTGTCTGACGGCTCATGTCCTCTCGCCTGTCGGGGCCAGCATCCACATGGCAATGCAGGCAGGTTTGGTTGCATACTTTCCCCAGATTGACCTGCAGGATATTGATTTTTCCAGCATGTAATCCAGCGCTTCCCCCTTCTTTGAGTTTCTGATGAAAAGCAGGCAATTGAAGGCCAGCCAGCTGCTCGAGCTGGTAAGATGAATCAGCCAGGGGGTTACCTTGCCGAATGAGGGATTTTAAAGGAGCAGCCATTGTACCGAGAGGGCCAGGGGGGCCCTACATGCTGAGGGCTTTTGCCTTGTTCATCATTTGCACGCCGTGCACCAGTGATGCCCCACCGCGGATGGCAGCAGCGACGTGTACGGCCTCCATCATCTGAGCTTCAGTGCAGCCTTTTTCAAGTGTATCGGTGCTGTAGGCATCTATGCAATAAGGGCATTGCACTGCATGGGAAACGGCAAGGGCAATCAGGCTTTTCTCGCGAGCTGAAAGTGCGCCCTCAGCGAACACATCGCCGTACCAATCGAAGAATTTTTTGGCCAGCTTAGGCTCAAATTCTGCTATGTTTCCAAATTTTGCCAGGTCCTTTGGGTTATAATATCCGTTTTCCAATGCTCTGCAATTTACAGCCTGATAAGCCTGAGCATGGCAAAATGTTTATATAAGGTGTGAGAGATGCCTAAATGGATGGTGAAAGATAAAGAGCCAATGCCGAATTTTGCCCCTGTGAGCAGCGCGCAGAAATTAATCATTTTTTGTGGTCCGTCCGGGTCTGGGAAAACCACGCTCGCCAGGGCCCTGCTGGATGCCGACCCGCGCCTGTGTTTCAGCATTTCGGCTACTACGCGAAAACCTCGCGCAGGCGAAGAAAACGGAAGAGAATATCACTTTATGGCCCCTGATGAATTCAGGAAAGCCATCGCTGAAAATCGGCTGCTGGAGTATGAAGAGGTTTATCAGGGTACTTTTTACGGCACCATGCGGAGTGAAATTGAGCGGATAGCCAGAATGGGCAAAGTAGCCGTGCTGGATATTGACGTGCTGGGTGCACTCAACATCAAGCGGCATCACTTTCCTGATGCCCTGGTGCTGTTTGTTGACCCTGGCAGCAAAGAAGAATTGGAGCGGAGGCTGCAGAAACGCGCCTCTGAAGACCAGACCAGCTATCAGCAGCGGCTGGCACGGGCTGACAAAGAACTCGAACTGGCCAACAGTTTTGACGAACGAATTGAAAATCGGGCGCTGCCAATGGCTATCAAGCATGCTGCCGATTGCATCGGCCGATACCTTGAAGGATGAGGACAGGTTTATTTTTCGGCTCCTTTAACCCTATCCATGCTGGGCACCTGATGATTGCGGCCCATGTGCATAAGGCAGCCGAATTACAGGAGGTGTGGTTTGTGGTAAGCCCGCAGAACCCGCTGAAAGACAAAAAAAGCCTGCTGAATGAATATGACCGGCTGGAACTTGTGCGCACCGCAATAGAGGGTGACAGCCGATTCAGGGTTTCGGATATTGAGTTCGGGCTGCCATTGCCATCTTACACCATTGATACAATCAGGGCATTGGAAAGCAAATATCCGGAAAGGGATTGGGCATTGATCATGGGAAGTGATTCGGCCGCAACGCTCCATAAATGGAAAGAATATAAGCTGCTGACGCGTGACCACAGGATGCTGGTTTATGAAAGGCCTGGGCAACTTTTGCCGCCGGATTGGGAACTTGATTACCCGATGATGAGTGTGGTGGCAGATACTCCGCTGCTGCAGATCAGCAGCACTTATGTGCGGAAGCTGATTGCGGGTGGGGGAAGTGCCCGATATTTTCTGCCCGACGCTGTTTGGGCAGAGGTGGACAAGTGGGGCTACTATCGGTAAGGCTTCACCCTAATGATGCTTTGATAAATGGCATCATGGATGCGGGTGCGCACATTGAGTTCAGTAATCAGGTGATTCTCGGCAGTTGGATATATCCTGTTGCTCAGAAAAACATATACCAGGTCTTCTTTGGGGTCTCCCCATACGCAGGTTCCTGTGAAGCCGG
>CBDTVD010000215.1:0-3798 GCA_965363965.1 uncultured bacterium | reverse complement strand
GATGTGTTTTCAGCCCTCGGAAAATCAGAATTTACCCAGAAAAATTATCAGGGAACAATAGATGCGCTTGAGAAAATTGCTTCTCAAACCAATGAGACTGAAATATTTGCCATGATGGGGCAATCTTATTACCAGTTAAATAATACTGATAAAGCCTTTACTTATCTGGACAAAGCCATTGGCGCAGGCGCAGAAACTTCCATTCTGTATTTTTATCGAGGCAAAATTAAGCTTGACAAAAAAGAATATGCTGACATAAATAAGTAGCAGGCCATAAGATTGGCCAGCACCCAGCGCCCACAGAATCAGAATGAACTGGCTGGCGAAGACCGCATAGCGAATTGCGGCCAGCCCGAGTGCGCTGAGTTGCTGATGATGCGTAAGCCCATCTATCGATTGCAGCTGCCATTTGACTGGGAGCCATGCCTGCGCACGCGGGGCGAGGAGATAGACTGCCCCAATAATGGCGGCCAGCACCAGGGCAAGCATCAGCAAAGCCATGGGGGGAACGGGGAATGCTGTATCGGCCAAGTGCCAGGCGATTGCCAGCACCCCTGACATCAAAGAAATGGCGAGCTGTGCCAGGCTGCCCACCATGCTGAGTGCTGCACCAGCCACCCTGTCGGCAGGGCAGAGCCAGGCGGCTCGGCCTATGAAATCGCCAGTGCGCATGGGCATCCAAAGGCTGACACCGATGCCTGAAAGAACGGCCTGAAAAGCTCGGCTGTAGGAGAGCGGGATGCTTGGGGGCAGCAGGGCTTTCCACTTTGCCGCTTCCAGTGCCCAATTGATGGGGGCAAGGATGAGGACCGCGCCCAAGAGCAGCCATGCCCTGGGCGATTGGGCAATGTTTCGAAGCTCGGCGGCGGCGGCAGCTAATTTCGCACCAGTCAGAGTCTGATAGAGCAATACTGCAGCCCCAAGGGCCAAAAGCACCTGCAAAATCAGCAGCCAATTGGCCCTGACCTTTTGCCACACAATTGCCCATGCCTGCATTGGGGCAAAGGTATCGCCCCATGAATTATTCAGCCATTTTAAACACGAGATGTCCAGCAAAATCATAGGCATAGACCCGGGAACCAACCACCTCGGCTGGGGGGTGATTGAAATTGAGGACAAACGCTTTACATACAGCGATTGCGGGGTATTTCATCTGCCTCCAAAGGCAGACCCTCTCCATAAACTGAAACTGATTTATGACCAGATCGCAGACTTGTGCGGCAAGGTGAAACCATCGGCGCTTGCAGTGGAAAGCCAGTTTCAGGGAAAGAATGTGCAGAGCATGCTGAAGCTGGGCAGGGCACAGGGTGTGGTGATTGCCGCTGCATTGAATTGCGGGGTGGCTGTGTGGGAATATGCCCCTCGGCGCATCAAGCAGGCGGTTACCGGAAACGGCGGGGCAGGCAAAGAGCAAGTTGCACATATGCTCCGCCATCTGCTGCATCTGCCAGATGAAAAGCTGCCCATGGATGCCACTGATGCACTTGCCACTGCCTTATGCCACCACCTTTCAGGGGGACATGCCCCTGAAATTGTGCAAAAAAGAAAAAAATCAGCTGGCAATTGGGAAAGTTTCATCAGGGGAAATCCCGATAGGGCGATTTAGATGTCGGCGGTTTTGCCGTTTTGCGCAGCCCCTTCCATCAGCCTTACGCTTCATCATCCATGCAGCAGCATGGTTTGCACACCTATTGAACATGTTAAAATCAGCCTCCGAGAAAGGCTGCAAAGTGTTGTTGTGGGGTTGGGTTTTCCGAGATAATTTTGAACTATTAACTCAAGGTGCAAAAGCAGGTTAACGGCAGACGTTAAAAAAGCCGCACAGGGGTTAGACCCAATCAAAGTAATAAAGCTCTCAATCGAATGATAATCAAAAGGTTAGTCCTCCTGCTGCTGATGGCGATGGCTGTGTTTCCGATGGCTGCACAGACCCAGGAAGGGTTTATTAAAGGAAAGGTAACAGATGCGTCAACTGGCGAATTTCTGAGTTATGCCTCTGTAATCCTCAATTTGAACGGGGTGCAAAAGGCTGGGCAGGCAACGGATGACAACGGAGATTATTATCTCGGCCCGCTGCAGCCTGGCACTTACGAACTGGTGGTTACCTACATCGGATATCCTGATTTTAAAAAGGCAGTCATCATTTCGGGGCAAAAAACAGCCGTAGAAAATGTGAAACTCGGCACCACTGCCAGTGAAGGCGGCGAAGGAGTCGGCACAATCGAGCAGTTTGTTGTAACCGGCCACCGAAACCTTTTCGACAAGGACAAAACCACAACGGGGGGCACACTCGACCGTGAAAAAATCAAGTCTTCGCCATATCAGGGCAATGTCAATGCATTGACAGCGCTGGTGGGCGGCACCTATTCAGCCGACGGAGGCAAGCCAAACGTGAAAGCAGCCCGAAGCGGCAGCACTGTCTATATTATAGATGGACGGCGTGTAACTGGCGACCGCATCGGCATTCCGCAATCGGGCATTGAGCAGATTGATGTGATTACCGGCGGAGTGCCTGCCGAGTATGGCGATGCCACAGGCGGCTTTATCACCATCACCACTCGCGGGCCCAGCTCTACTTATCGGGCAGGGCTGGATGTGCTGACATCACAATTCATAGACCCCTATGGTTATAACCGTTTAGAGGCTACGCTGAGCGGCCCGATTTGGACAAGAAACATTTCAGCCGACACCAGCACAGGGATGCCTGCGCGCAAACAGGCTGTGCTCGGCTTCTTTGTAGCCGGCCAGGCCTCGACCATCAAGGATGGCGACCCCTATGCCTTCCCGATTTATGTGGTGAAAGATGACGTGCTGGCACAAATCAACGCCAACCCGCTGCGTCAGAGTCCGCTGGGTTCGGGCTTTGTTTCTTCTACTGAATTTGTAACCCTTGATGACCTTGAAACCACTCGCGTAAAACCAAACTCGGGCAACAATTCGCTCAATTTCAGCGGCAAACTGGAGTTTCAGCCAAAGGATGCCATCAACTTTACGGTGGGCGGCCAGTACAATTGGCAGAAATTCAGGAGTTTCAGTTACAGGAACTCCCTTTTCAATGCCGATAACAATGCTGAGGTAATCAACAATACCTATGCTATATATGGGCGCTATCGCCAGTCATTTAAAACTGAGCCAGGCTCGGCTGTCAAAAATGCATACTATACGATTCAGGCCGATTACTCGAAAATTGACCAGACGGTGCAAAGCGACAAGCATGAGGACAGGCTGTTTGATTATGGGTACCTGGGCAAATTCGAAGTGTATCGGGTGCCGAACTTCATTAACCGCTACGATACCTTTTATGCCAACACCGACAGCCAGTTTGTGGTGGGGAGTAATTACCTGGCCAACTATCAGGATACCAATGTGCGCTTTACCCCTGGCGGAAAGAACCCAATCGCTGAAAATTATACGAAATACTTTTTTGATTTGACCGATGGCGAAGTGCCCAACCGCGATGTGCTGCGTGCTGCCGGCGGACTGCTGAATGGCCAGACCCCTGGGCTGGTTTACAGTTTGTGGGACAACCCTGGCTCGGTTTACGGCGGATACAGCAAAAGCCAGCTTGAACTCTTTAACCTGGCTGTCAATGGGTCGGCCAATATCCGGGACCATCAGCTGAAATTCGGGGTGCAGTATGAGCAGCGCGTGTCGCGGTCATATGCAGTCAACACCACTGGTTTGTGGAACCTGATGCGCCAGCTGACCAACTTCCACTTTACGGGGCTTGATTTCAACAATCCCCAGCCGCAGTTCGACAGCCTGGGCAATTTCACCAACTTTGTCTATTATCCATTT
>CBDTVD010000214.1:0-3800 GCA_965363965.1 uncultured bacterium | reverse complement strand
AAGATTTAGCGTTGGATTTTCACAAGAAACGCAGCGTATTTACAATAAAGGACTTATGCAGGATTCTGCCGCACTTTATAAATACCTGAACAGAGGAAAATTGGGCAAACTGAAGAATGACGATTACTACACCCTGCTGACAGACATGGTTGTTGATTATTATTACGTTGATTCCCTAAACGCGTCAATCAATGCTCAGCTGGATGCCCTGCAAGGTGATTACGTTGATGGCTCCATCCAGGCACTTGGGGGTACATTTATTCCTGATGCCAACAGCACTTTGCGCTTTACTTATGGCAAGGTTAAAGGTTATAGCCCTGGGGATGCGGTATGGCAATATCCCGTCAGCACCCTTGACGGTATGGCTGAGAAAGATGGCCAGGCTGAAGATTATGTACTCAACCAAGAAATAAAGTCTGTCATTGATCAGAATCCCAAAGCAGCTGAGCAGCCTGTTTGCATACTCTACAATCTGGATACTACAGGGGGCAATAGCGGCAGCCCCGTTTTTGATGCTGACGGCAACCTTTATGGTTTAAATTTCGACAGGGCATATCAGGCGACCGTGAACGACTATGCCTGGAATTCATCATATTCTCGGAGCATTGGCTTGAGTGCCAGCTTTCTTGTCTGGTATATCCAGAATGTGGCCCGCGCCACCAGTATCATTGGTGAATTTAAAATAATTAAATAACAACCAATGACTGAGAAACCACTAAAAATAATTCGAGCAAGTGCAGGCTCGGGAAAAACTTCAAGGCTGGTTCTTGAATTTTTGAAACTGAATCTGCAAAGGCCATCTCAGATCAAGGATACTCTCCTCATCACTTTTACCAAAGCAGCAGCGGCTGAAATCAAGGCAAAAATTCTGGCTGCGCTTAAAGAGTTGGTTTCACCTGAAGCAGTTGACACCCACATTTTCAAGGAGTTGTGCAGCGCCGGATGGGATAGAATTTCGCTGCAAAAACAGTCGAGAATTTTGTTGGAGCATGCCTTGCTTCATTTTGATGAACTGAAGGCCATGACCATTGATTCCCTGCTTTGGGGGATAGCTATGGCAGGAGCGCGAGAACTAAAAATCCCTCACAATGCTGAAGTCATAATTTCCGAGGATGACATTCATCGCAAGGCATTAGAAGATTTTTTGAAGCATCTGCACAGAAACAAGGATTTGATGGCCTTTCTGCAGAGCAGAGTATTTGCCAATGGAAAATTCAAATCTTTGGAAAAGGAAATTGATTCCGCCAAAAACATGATGCCTTTCTTTGAACTATCCAGCCTTGAAGAATTAAACCAGATCTGTAAAGTTTCGAATGAAGTAACTAAAACAACTATTGACGAATTCACTGAAATTTATCAGCGCTTTCAAGCAGAATGCGAACAGCACATGCTTGACCAAGATTGCTTTTCAAATAAAGGCCAAGGCGGGCTATATAGGGTGATGAATGATTGGGCCCAGTCCCTGGCAAATCAAACGGATAAGTTTCCAATCTATAAATTGTCGGGTATGGCAGTACATAAAGATACGAAAAAGAAGTTGCCTGCTGTAGAAGAAATTGCCCAGATATTTGCAGAGTTCAGCAATCGTTCAGCCCACCTTTTTAAAGTTGATGGAATCCTTAAGCAATTTAAATCGAGTCTGAAACTCGCAGCTGCAATTCATCAATCAAAAATCGCATATGCTCAAAATAATCTGATACTCAGCCTCAAGGAATTAAACCTGCTATTACAGCGCAAAGCGGAAGCAGGGGAATTGACAAGCCTGCTTGCACTGGCTGGGCAACAATATGGCCACATCTTTATAGATGAGTTCCAGGATACCAATCGCGCTCAGTTTGCAGTGCTGTCCGAAATGATTCAGGAATGCTTGAGCACTGGCAAAAAATGTTTTCTGGTGGGGGACCCCAAACAAATGATATTTCGTTTCTCATCAGCCGATAGCCAGATATTCAGCAAGGCAAAAACCCTCTTCGAAAGTTTTGAAACCGAGGAGTTTATTCAGCACAATTATCGCAGTCAGCGTGAAATTGTCGAGTTCAACAATGCATTTGTTGACGGTATGCTAAAATCAGCACAGGAAAAGCCCGAATTAGATTTCAGCCTTATTAGTGCCAATTATCAAAAGCATCACCAGTTGCCGCACAAAAACGGTACGGGCAGCCCCGCAGTCAAAATTATATCTGCCAATGCTGAAATTAAAAAGTATGAGGATGGCTATCCCCCGCTCTTTATCAAACTTGCGGCTGAAATAAAAAAGCAATGCAATTTTGGCGAGACCGTGGTGCTGGCTGCGAACAACAATCAACTGACAATGATTGGTGCATATTTGATTCAGCAAGGCATTCCCGTAACTTTCAGGGCAGGCGAGGACCTAATGGATGAACCGATTGTGCGGTTTGTTTCCCTGGCCTTAGAAGCAGTGGAAAATGGGGCAGGGAATTTCGAAAGGACGGAACTCGAGAAAATCTTTGCGATTCATTTAGCCGAAGCGGAAGATGATGAGAAAAATGCAGGAAACATAGTATCCGAATTTTTGCAAAAAGCTCCAATTGTTCGATATAAATCACCTGCACACATCATTGGGTGGGTTTGCGAGTGTTTTAAGATTGACCCCTTAAATAAGCGGGATCTGTTAGCCTACCTGGATCAAATTTTAGAATGGGAGTCAAAAAATTCCCCCAGGCTTTCAGCGTGGAATGCTGAATCGAAAAACCTTAAGATGGTCTTCAAGCCGGAAGGAGGATTAAAATCCGTAAGGTTATCAACCATTCATGGTGCCAAAGGCCTCCAATGGAAAAATGTGCATTATTGGGCTTCAGGCAGATGCAAGAGCAGCAAAGAATGGACAGTGCTTTCAGCGAACGGTTCTCAAATTCCTTATCTTGTTGGGTTGAGCGAGCCAATGAAAAACATTAGTCCTGGCATCAACGAACTGAAAACCCTCCAATGGCTAGACCAGAGAAACCTCATGTACGTTGCCCTTACACGCGCCCAGGAAACGCTCACCATTTATCATTGCAAATCAAAAAATGCTCCAAGCGTCGATCAAAATTTCATGCTGGCATTGGCAGGCATAGAATCAAACCTTTATTTGGAAGAGGAAGTTGGGAAACTTGAACAGGTTGCTGCAGCATGAACAATAACCGATTGCTTCAAATCGCCATTGATGGCCCATCAGCCAGTGGAAAAAGCACCCTGGCGAAAGATTTGGCACGCGCCCTCCATATCATGCATCTGGATACAGGGGCCATGTACAGGGCCATTGCGGCTTTCGTCATCAGGAATAAGCTGGACGAAGAATTTCTGACACCGAGAATGCTGGAAACGCTGAATTTTTGCGTGGAGCATGGCGCAGCGGGTGAGATCAGTTACTTTGTTGATTCTCAAGACTTATCGCCTTATCTGAGGGACGAATCGGTTTCGGCTCAGGCCTCAATTCTCAGCAGGCTTCCGCATGTGCGTGCATACCTCGTAAATATGCAGCAGCAGATTGCTATGGGACAGGCCATTGTTATGGATGGCAGAGACATACAAACTGTTGTGCTGCCCAATGCCGATTATAAGTTTTTTATTGATGCCGACCCTATGGAACGCGCCAAAAGACGGCAGGCCGAACTGACCAAAGCACATCAAAACGCTGATATCGGAGAAATTCATCAGGCACTGATTGAAAGGGATACGCGAGACAGAACCCGCGAGCATGGCCCGTTGAAAAAGGCGATTGATGCCCATTTTCTGGATAACACCTCTGTTGGCAGAGCTCAGCAGCTGGCCTGGGCTTTAGGGATTATTAATTCTTC
>CBDTVD010000213.1:0-3908 GCA_965363965.1 uncultured bacterium | reverse complement strand
CTCGGGAGCTGAGGCTGCAATCTCAGATTCTCCCATCAGAAGTGCTGCATCCACTATGAACACACTTTCAATACCCATATACGGTGCCCGCTGGAGATCGGATTTTTGGAGGGAAGGGGAGCGTCTGTTTGATTTAAAAATACTCATCGGGGCAATGGCATCATCCGGCCTCAGTGCTTGAAAGACTTTCGGTGCTGTGTGGGGTGGGTCACATTCATTTCTTATCAGGCGGGTGGGATAGGCATTCTCGACCTCTGCCAGCGTGATTGCACAGTGGACTAACTTTTGCAACCCTGGACAAGGAAGCAACAAGAAATGAAATAATGAAAGCAATGCGAACCCTCCTTTCCCTGATGCTGGTGCTGATGCTTGGCGTATCAGCCGAGGCCCAGCGCAAGCTCGACCCGTTTGATGACGGCAGAACCCCCGAGCAGCACCGGCGAGACAGCATCCTCCGCCGATTTGTGCCTGGCGGCGGCGCCAATTTTCAGGTGAACCAGGGTGTAACCTTTTTGACGATATCGCCTGCGCTGGGGTATCGGTTTACCGAGAATTTTTTGGCCGGCGTAGGGGGCACCTACACCCTTTACAGGTATAAATATGAAGTAACAGGCCGCACCGAGATTTTTAAGCAGACATTTTATGGGCCCAGGCTTTTTGCCCAGCACACCATTTACCGCGGCCTGTATGGCCATGGCGAAGTTGAAGCACTGAACTATGAGGGGTATGACCCCTCTGCCCCATTCGGGCAGGAGGCCCAGCGGCAATGGCAGCAAAATGCTTTTGCTGGCCTGGGGTTGCGCCAGCCGCTCGGCCCCACCACCTTCAACATTGCCGTGCTGTATAATGTAACTTATAGGCAAAAGGACCAAATCTATCCCAGTCCGCTTGTTCTGCGATTTGGCATCGGCATATAAGCTGGGGTGCCTATCAGTTTCGGCCTGATGGCCATGTTTTTTCGAGTTCTGCTTGCGCTCGGCGTCATTGGGCTCACGAGCTTTCGGCCCCCTGCTGATGAGGGTTTGAAGGATGCCCTGCGCGCCAGGCGAACCTCGGCCGATATGGCAGGGGCGGCCTGTGCACTGGTGGCAGTGGATGCTGCAACAGGGGACACCATCGCCAGCCTGCACCCACGCCTGCCGATGGTGCCTGCATCAACCCTCAAACTTTTTACCACGGCCACCGCGCTGGCCAATATCGGCGAGCACAGGTTCAGCACCCGATGGCTGAAAAAGGGACGAACGCTTCTGCTGACTTCGGATGACCCTTCACTTGGCTCGCCGAGATTCAAAGAAAATGCGCAGCTCCATCTGCAGAGCCTGGCAGAAGGGATGTTCAAGGCCTCAGCCGATGGGGACATTGAGGAAATCGTCATCCTGATTGATACGGCGCTCGCCCCAAAGTACCCTGCACTTCCCTGGGTATATCCTGACCTCGGCAACTATTACGCTGCCCCCTACACCTCGCCCTGCTGGGCTGACAATGAACTGACCATTCAACTGAAGGCGGGCAGTGCCATCGGCCAGCCTGCTATTTTGACGGGTGACGGGGGCAAGAAGAAAATCTGGACCGAAGTGCTGATGGGCCCCTATGGCAGCGGCGACCAGGCATATGCTTACCCGATTGGCGGGGGAATTTTGCTGAAAGGCAGCATCCCGATGGGTCAGCCAGTCCAAAAACTCCGCCTGGCCAACCCGAGTCCGTGGGAAGACATAGCCGACATGCTGAGTGCCAAATGGGGCTCGGCAGGCAAGGCCCCGCTAAAGTTCAGAGTGAAAACGCTGACACCGCAGGACACGGCAACTGCCGAGACGGCTTACACGCTTTGGGGGCCCACTGTAGCCGAGCTGGTAAAGGTTACCAATTACCGGAGCGTGAATTTTTATGCTGAGGCCCTGCTGCATCACCTGGGCAGGGGAGCCAAGCCTGCCTGGGACGATGCCCTCTATGGTTCAGGTGGGCTGAAGGCCATCCGCAGCCGCTATGGCCCCATGCTGAAAGACTGCCGACTGGCGGATGGCAGCGGACTAAGCCCCCTGAACCGAGTGAATGCCGGGGCAATGGCCGCCTTGCTGCGCCGAGAGGCCAAAGTGCTCGACCAGCCCGAGACCTTGCCTATGGCAGGGCAGAGCGGCACTATAAAAAGCCTGCTGGCAGGCACCAATGCATCAGGCCGCATCAGGGCAAAGAGTGGCAATTTGGAGGGGGTGCGCTGCTATGCCGGCTATGCCACCACGCTCAGCGGCCGCAAAGTGGTTTTCAGCCTGATGATGAACAATGCTCAAGAAGATGCAGGGCGCACCTGGGCCAGCCGGATTCTGCTGGCGATGGTGCAGGGTTAAAAACTCCGCCAGCCCTGGGCTGTCAGGGGGTGGCTGGCGCCGCCCTTGCTCACCAGCAGTTTGCCTTCATCAAGCGGCGCCATATAGCCGATGGCCGTGATGCCCTCACTCCCCTCCTTCTCGAGTTTTTGATAATCAGCGGCGCTGAGGGTAAAGAGCAATTCATAGTCTTCGCCGCCATTCAGTGCGCAGACGGTTGGCACCAGGCCCAAACTCAGTGCGTTTTCGCGTATTCGGGCATCAATGGGCAGTTTATCCTCATAAATTCCGCAGCCCAGGCTGCTGGCTTTGCACAGGTGCAGCAGGTCGCTGCTGAGTCCATCGCTGATGTCCATCATGGCAGTGGGTTTTATGCCGATTTCTGCCAGGTATTCAATCACTTCTTTGCGGGCCTCTGGGCGCAACTGACGGCGCAGGGCATATTCAAAACCAGTGAGTTCGGCTGGCACAGCGCCGAGGCCCTGCGTAGCCTTGTTTTCGCGCTCCAGTACGCGGAGGCCTGCATAGGCCCCGCCAATATCGCCGCTGACGCAGATGATGTCATGGGGTTTGGCGCCGTTTCGATAAACGATGTCAGCTTCCCGGGCCTTGCCTATTGCGGTCATGCTCAGCACCAGTCCGCTTCGGCTGGTGGTGGTGTCGCCGCCGATAAGGTCCACTCCGTAGTGGTCGCAGGCCAATCGCATTCCTGCAAACAGTTCATCCACAATCTCGACCGCAAATCGGGCACTGAGGGCCATGGCAACGGTGATGCCCTCGGGCCGGCCATTCATTGCATAAATGTCGCTGATGGTGCTGGTGATGGCCTTATAGCCCAGGTGCATAGGGGGTGTATAATGAAAATCAAAGTGGACGGTCTCCACCATCATGTCGGTGGATATCAGGGTGCACTCGCCGCTGGGTTCCAGCACGGCACAGTCATCGCCGATACCCTTTATTGTTCCAGCCCGCTGCAGGGGCATTGCCGCACTGATGCGCTCAATCAGCCCGAACTCGCCCAGGCTGTCTATTTCGGTGTAATCCATTTCTATAGGGGTGCGAAGATGCGGCATCAGTCGGCGATTTTTTTTTACTGCCTTATTTCACTGCCGCTAACTCTGACTTTTCATGCTTGCATGACAGCCGAAAAAAGCCGCACACATTTTGGATGAAGATGAGCATGGTCATCCGGTTGTGCACTTTGCTTGCTTTGCTGCTTTTGCATGCCTCCGGAGCAACGGCCCAGGCTGACACCGTCATCAGGCTCATCGAAATTGGCCACTGGGACGGGGCTGCCACCAGCCATAACGGCCAGAAGTACAGCGAAACCTGGGGGTGGACCAGCCCCAGCGGGCGGGAGTATGCCATTACTGGCTCCCTCGATTCCATTTTTGTCATTGATATCTCTCAGCCCACCCGGCCCAGGCTGGCGGCCAAAGCTGCTGGCAGAGCCAACCTCTGCTATCACCGAGATTTCAAGACCTATGGCCACTTTCTCTATGCGGTAAGCGATGAAGGGGCAGGCAGCCTCCAGATTTTCGACCTCAGTTACCTGCCGGATTCAATCAGCAAAGTGTATGATGAGGA
>CBDTVD010000212.1:0-3909 GCA_965363965.1 uncultured bacterium | reverse complement strand
CTCGCCTGGGTTTTGGGCATCGAGTTCAGTGAACTCAGGCTTCATCAGGCTGGCCCTGGTGCCGGCCAGTGAGCGAGAGCGGCGCCAGGGAGAAATAGCAGAGATGCTGACCAAAAAGTTATCATCGCTGAATGATGCCCGAATCTATGTGGTGCAGGAGCAGAGCATCGGCAGCAGCCGCGGCGGCCTGCCGATTCAATATGTGGTGCAGGCCCCCAATTTCGACAGCCTGAAGGTGTATCTGCCCAAATTCCTGGAAAAAGCGCGGCAGGCTGCTGAAACATTCGGCTATGTGGATGCCAACCTCAAGTTCAACAAACCTGAACTCAATATCGAGATTGACAGGACAAAGGCCAATGCGCTCGGCGTTTCGATTGCCGACATCGCTGAGACTCTGCAGTTCAGTTATGCTGGGCAGCGGTACGGATACTTTCTGCTGAATGGCAAGCAGTATCAGGTGATTGCGCAGGCTACGCGAGACAGGCGCGATGAGCCTGTGGATGTCCGCAGCCTGTATGTGCGCAACAGGGACGGCCAATTGGTACAACTGGAAAATCTGATAAAAATCAATGAGGTGAGCAGTCCGCCGCAAAAGTTCAGATACAACCGGTTTGTGGCGGCGACTGTAACAGCCAGCCTTGTGCAGGGCAAAACAATCGGCGATGGGCTGGCGGTGATGGACCAGGTGGCGGCCGAGGTGCTGCCAGGGGGTTTTTCAACTTCAGTGGAAGGGGCCAGCAAAGAGTTCAGGGAGAGCAGCGGCGGCCTGCTGTTCGCCTTTATCCTGGCCCTGGTGCTGATTTACCTGGTGCTGTCGGCCCAATTTGAAAGTTTCATCGACCCCTTTATCATCCTCTTTACAGTGCCGCTTGCCCTGGCAGGGGCGGTATTCAGCCTGTGGTATTTCAACCAGACGCTGAACATCTTTAGTGAGATAGGGATGATTATGCTGATAGGGCTGGTGACCAAGAATGGAATTTTGATTGTGGAATTCGCCAACCAGCGGCGTGAAGAAGGGGCTGAAAAATTATCGGCCGTGATTGATGCGGCAGTATCGCGGTTTCGGCCGATTTTGATGACCAGCCTATCCACGATACTGGGGATACTGCCGATTGCGCTTGCACTGGGTGCGGGTGCTGAATCGCGGGTGCCGATGGGGATAGCGGTGGTAGGGGGGCTGGTTTTCTCGACTGCGCTGACGCTGTTTATTGTGCCTGTGATGTATTTTTTCCTCAGCCGTGCCAGGGCGCACCGGCCTGAAGAAGAAAAAATGGAACCGCAAACCCCTGCCCTACCTGCATGAATAGGATATTGTTTTTGCTGATGATGTGCCCGCTGGGTGCACTCGCACAAAATATCCTCGGCATCGAGGATGCTGTTGAGGCTGGGCTTGCCAAGAATTTCGGAGGGCGGATTGCCATAAAACAGCAGGAAATAGCCCACGGGAATGTTACGCTGGGCAATGCAGGGTTTCTGCCGAGAGGGTTTATCGACCTCGGGTATAATGGTACGGTGCAGAATGTAGAGCAGCGATTCATCAGTGGGCAGGAGCAGAACAGGCGGGGTGCGCGAAGCAGCCTGCTGAGCAGCGGAGCCGAGTTGCGCTGGACGGTGTTTGACGGGCTGCGAATGTTCCGCACCCTCGACTTGCTGAAACAACTGGACTCGACCGCGGGCTTGCAGGCAGATGCGGAGGCGATAGGTATTTATCGCGATGTCAGCCTGGCGTGGCTTGATGCGGTGCGGCAGGGCCAGCAGATGGAATTGCTGCGGCAGGGCCTTGAAATATCGAGGCTGAGGCTCGACCTGGCAGAGGCCCGATATCAGGCTGGTGCGCAGAGCAGGGGAGAATATCTGCAGGCCAAAGTGGATTTTAATGGCGACAGTGCGGGACTGGTGAACCAGGCAATAGCGATGCTATCGGCAAAAGCGCTGCTGGCCCTGCTGATGGCGGATGGTGACACGAGTTTCAGGCTGCCCGACACCCTTGCGCCACCGGAGCGCATGGCATTGCCATTGGAGGCCAAAGAATGGGTGAAAAATAATCCTATGGCGCTGGCTGCCGCCAGCCAGGTGGTGAGCGAGAATGAGCGCATTGCCATCCAGAAGAGTTTTCTGTATCCTGAAGTGGATATATACAGCCGGTATAATTTTACTGACCAGCAGAGCCAGGCAGGTTTTCTGCTGAGCAATCAGAGCCGAGGCATCAACAATGGGGTGAGCCTTTACTGGACTGTTTTTGACGGACTGAACAGCAGGCGGCTGGTGGAGAATGCGAAAATAACGCGTGAAATCAGCCGGCTGCAGGAGCAGGATGTGCTGCAGGAACTCGGCAGGCAATTCGCCGATGCTGCTGCAGCATACAACCAGGCATGGGTTCTGTATGCGCTGGAGGAGTCAACAGTAGAATTTGCTGCCCAAAACCTCGACATTGCCAATGAGCGGTACAGGGCGGGGCGCACCACCCTGCTGGAATACAGAACTGCCCAGTTGAGTTATATCCAGGCTAAAACTCGGCTGTTTGATGCCGTATATCGGCTGCGGGCAGGGGATGTGCGGCTGCGGGCCTTGCGCGGCCTAAGTGTAGGCGGCTGAAAATCAGGACTACAGCAGCAATCATTTCAACTGTGCCCTGCACGGGTGCGGGCAGGCGTATCTTTGCAGTGTGCGGGACGTAATACCCCCACGCTTCCGCGACTGGCTGCTCGGCCAGTTTGCGCATTCCCAGGCTCCCCGCAAGGCATAGCCCATGGGAACGGAAAGCTGCCTGATGAAGAGCCAGACCAACGCCGAAAAGAAGCGTTGCTGGCAATAGAAAATCAAGCAATCAGAATAGCTTTCCACCTCCCCGTTCAATCCTTTTTCTTGGATTGTCATTTTTAGCCGCTACGTCAGGATAAGGATGAAAAATCGCTATACCCTTACCCATCTGACTGAATGCGTCTGCGCCTGGCCCTTGAAAGCATTGACCCTGCAGCCATACTGCCCTTTAATTATCAGTATCCCCTATCGGCCTGGCTGCATCAGATATTGAATGTTGAGGACAATGCGATCATCAACGAACTGAAACGCCGGGGCCTGCCATCGCTGCCCAAGCACTTCAGGGCCTATACCTTCAGTGCCATACGGCTTCGGGGCCATAAACTGATCAAAAACCAGGGGTTTGCGCTGGTTGAGCCCAAGGTTGAGCTGACACTGAGCCTTTATCTGCCGATGGAGATGGTGGATTTTGTCATCGGCTTGTTTATTCATAAGCGGTTTGCCCTGGGCCATGATGGCAGCAGGGTGCGTTTTGCCATACAGCATGTGAAGGCCCTTGAACTGCCGGAATGGAATGGGCGGATGCAATTGCACACCCTGAGCCCGATATCACTGCTGAAAGACCGCAACCAGACTGCGGAACAAGTGGAGTTTGAATATCGCAACCCAGCTGACGATGGATATGCCGTGGCCTTTATAGAATGTTTGACTGTACGGTATCAGCGATATTGCGATGGCATGGCCATTGAACCTGAGACGGCGCCGGAGATGGAGGAGCCGAACATGATGGAAATCATCAAAAAGCCTGAGAGCAAGCAAATGCGATTTAAAGATGCCGAGGGCAAAGTGCTGCTGCTGCGGGGCTGGCTATTTGATTTTGAATTGCGTTTGCCCCCGCACCTGGCGCGCTTTGGATATCTGGCAGGTTTTGGCGACCGCACCACCAGCGGGCTGGGGTGCACTGTGCCCATCAGAAGCAGGGTGCCCGCTTCGGGCGAATGAAGCCTGCCTAAGGCTGCATGGGCCTGTGCAGACTACCGCAAACACCAACCCGAAAACTAAAATTCCCTTTTTATGCATTCGTCAGAATCTCCTTCTTCGATTGATTTTGAAAATTTCGCCCCCTTCCCTATTTCCGCTCAGTGACAA
>CBDTVD010000211.1:0-3977 GCA_965363965.1 uncultured bacterium | reverse complement strand
ATAAGCGGCCGGCCGTGCGGGGGGTGTTTCCCCAGCACAGCAAGCCGCCGATTCTTTATCCGCAGTCAGCCAGCTAAACCGCAGGCTGGTACCATAAACGGACCATTCAATTCAATTCGAGCCGGCCAAACCACAGGGTTTTGCCAGACTTGTTGGCTTGAAAGAATGCCAGGTTGTTGCCGTTGCTTATTGGCAGCAGCGGAAAGGTGGGGTCCAGGTAGAACTTCTTGTCGCCATACTGGTCAAAATCGCTGATGCTGGCAGTGGGCACATCAATTTTTGATACGCTTGGGTAGCTGAGTATTCTGTAACTGTCATCCCCTTCCAGCACGTCGTCAATTTCGCCCAGCACCCAGTAGACGTGGCTGCCTGCAGGGTTGCTGAACAGGTATTGCGGGGCGCCGAGCATTTTGGCCCATTTGTTATTTTCTTCTTTCCTCACCCCATACTGGGCAGTCAGGTGGCCCATGTTGTCGAATTGGAAAAGAATTACATCCTTCATGGTGCGCACGCCATCATCGTCCACCTTATAGTTTTGGCCCGCCAGGAAAAACTCGCCGCCCTTTAAGATAAGGTTTGTGGTCTGGTCGAATTTTTTGCCTTTATAGGCAGGGCTGCGCTTTTGGCTGGGGGGTGCTTTCAGTTTTGCCTCAAAGTCATCCAGATTGGTGGTGGTGGTATAGACCACTTTGTCGCCGCTGAGGTGGCAGATCTGAAAAGCTTTCCACTTGGCGTTTTCAATGGCCACTTCTCGGTTATAGCCCCGCATGGCACCAATTGAACTTTGGTCATAGTATTTGTCGGTACCCTCGGCGCTGGGGCCCCATATAAACAGGTCGTTGCCTGTCAGTTCCCAGCCATTGACAGCCCAAACCCCGACATTGCTGGGGATGCTGACAGTCGAAATTTGATTCAAGTCCTGCCTGCCTCGCAGCAAGGTGTATTTGGTCGGGCTGGCCTCCTTCATCTTCTTGTTGGCACCCGCAGGGGCAAATAGCACCAGCAGTTGGTTTACCTCTCTTTGGGCCGTTTCAGCTTCTTCTTCATCGAATTTTTCAACGATGTAATCCACCATTGTCTGCGGAAAATCAAACAGTTTTTTTGAAGAAGTTACCAGGTCGAGGTTCTGATTAAAAGTTAGCACATTATACTCCCTGGTCATCAGGGTGAAATCGTTGCCTTTTTTCATCGGCGGCTTGGTGCTGGCCAAAATGGTGGCCAGGCCGTTTACATCATCTTCAGCATGGGTGATGTAAAAGTATTTGTTGCCGTCCTCATCCTTGGGTTTCAGTTTTTCCAGCACCTCAACTTTTTTGCGGTATCCGCCAAAAAACCAGTCCCATTTATAAGTGATTCGGCGCTTGCGCAGCACCAGGGTGCCTGTCAGGTTGGGCTCGACGCCTAAACCTTCCACCACATAGTTTTCGCCTTTATATCGGAACCATTTGTACTTGGTGCGGGCCTTGTCGAAATCCATTTCATCAGCCTCTTCTTTCAAAAAGTTGAAGTCGTAATCAAAGTAGTAGTTTTCAAACTTTACTTTTCGTTCATTGGCTTTGGTAACATAGGTGAGCACAAACTGGCGGGTGGCATCGCTGAAAGATGCGTTGCCCAGATAGCCCCGCTTGGCCTTTCGGCTGATGTCATACGTTTTTTCGATGCTCAGTTTCTGTGCACTCATCATCATGGGCATCAGCAGCATCAGCAGCAAGAGTTTTTTCATTTTGTTATTTTGAGTTTGAGATTGAGATCATCCAATGCAGCAGTGCGACTTTGGTTTTTTATTTTTATGGAGGGCATTGAGGCAGAACCGAAATGTTCGATTTACACTCAGCCCCCGCAGACCATTCGGCACTCAGGCCGCAAAGTAAACGAATTTTGCGCTTTAATAATCAAGCCTTTATCTTTTTTATGCGCTCCGCTTCAATCAAGGCACTCTTCAGCAGGCACCTTGCACCCACTGCACCCGATGCGCCTGCCCTGGAAATTGCAGGGGGCAAAGGGCCATTTTTATATGACAGCGGCGGCAAACGCTACCTTGATTTAATCAGCGGCATTGCTGTAAGTGCGCTCGGCCACAGCCACCCTGCGATAATTTCTGCGGTTAAAAATCAGGCTGAAAAGCACCTGCACGTCATGGTCTATGGCGAGCATGTTCTCCATCCTCAAGTTAGGCTGGCGACGGAATTAACCAGGCTGCTCCCGTCAAAATTGGATTGTGTTTATTTCACAAACTCAGGAACCGAGGCCACCGAGGGGGCAATGAAACTGTGCAAGCGGGTTACCGGAAAGCCTAAGTTTATTGCCCTGAATAGGGCCTACCATGGCAGCAGCCAGGGTGCGCTCAGCCTGGCGGGCGAGAGCTGGCTGCAGGATGCATATCGCCCCCTGCTGCCAGGTGTCAGCCGCATCGTTCCAGAGGATTTTGAGTCCCTAAAGCAAATTGATGATCAGGTGGCTGGGGTTTTCATCGAGCCAATACAAGGTGAAGCCGGGGCGCGGGTATTGAGTTCAGCTTGGCTTGGCGCTGTCAGAGAGCGGTGTACGGAGGTGGGTGCCCTGCTGGTGTATGACGAAATTCAGAGCGGAGTGGGCAGGACAGGACAATTATGGGCCTGGCAGCACAGCGGGCCCGCCCCCGATGTGCTGCTGCTGGGCAAGGCATTTGGCGGCGGAATGCCGCTGGGGGCTTTTGTTGCCCCCAGAGAAATGATGCATCAGCTGGCCCACTGCCCTATCCTCGGCCACATCACCACTTTTGGCGGCCATCCGCTGAGTTGTGCCGCCGCCATGGCCAGCCTGAAAATCATCGCCAGGCCCCAGGTGCTGCGCGATGTCAGGGAAAAAGAACAATTGGTGAGGAGACTTTTTGCAGAGGCTGGCATACCGCTAAGCGGCATGGGCCTGATGCTGGCAATCGGCAATTGGCCGGCGCCAAAAGTTCAGGATATCATTCGGCGGCTGAGGGCAGATGGAATTTTGGCAGATTGGTTTCTTTATAACCCCAATGCCATCAGGTTTGCTCCGCCTTTTGTGGCCACAAAGAGCCAGCTTGCCGGTGCGTGCAAAAAAATAATTTCGGCTGCATTGCACCAATCCGAATAATATGGCTTACATTTGTCCCAGTTAAACCTTAAAAAAAGTCAACAGCCTATCGGATTGAAACCCCTACACTCATCGCTGAATTTTTAAGATGAATGGCCCGTGCCGGCCGGCACGCTATCTCATTTTCAGCCAGCGATTATGAAATTTAGCCTCTGCCCGTCAGCCGCCCGCGATTATTTTTAAAATCGCCTGCCTCACCTTCCTGAATTCGGAAACTGCCTGCGGCCCTGACCAACCTCCATAAGACCGAAGATTACTCAGCTTTTTTGGGAAGCCCTGCAGGCTGCCAACGCTGTTTTTCTTTATCCTTTCAGCATCCTGCCATATAGGGGGTGCTGAAATATTCAAAAGACTTATTTGTGCATTCCTTGCACTGCTGCCATCTCCCCTTTTTGGCAAGTGCGACCCTTATTTTTCTATTCTCTTTTTTCTATTTTAAAAGGAGTGAGTTTTTTCCGCCAAAACGCAATGTCCCCCAACATGCAGGAAAACGCTCGCTCCTTTTTGCATTGGGCTAAAGCATGCATCAGCCCGGGTTCCTTCTGAGTTTTTATGAACCTTCCCCCGTCAGGGCTTGTATATCATTTTATGCCTTTACCTCCGCAGCCGGGCACCCGCAAATGAAAGGGGCCATTCCACTGGGCCGATATTTCGGCATTCCGGTTTTCCTGCACTGGAGTTTCTTTCTGATTTTTCTTTATATCGCTTATACCACGCAGCAAAATGGCGGTGACTATGCGCAGATTGCGGTAGAATTGGGCTTTGTGAGCCTGCTGTTTGTTTGTGTTGTGCTGCATGAGTATGGCCACGCCCTGATGGCTCGGCGGTTTGGAGTGGGCACTCGGCGCATCATGCTGCTGCCTATTGGGGGG
>CBDTVD010000210.1:0-4002 GCA_965363965.1 uncultured bacterium | reverse complement strand
GAGGGGCAGAATGCGATCAGAACCCTCATCGGCGGAGACCTGAATTATGCCGCAATGGCCGAGGGCGATGATCACGGACCCAACACGCTCAAACTCACCTATCGCCTCGGCGCCGATGCCCTCGGCCGCGATGTATTCAGCCGATTGCTGGTCGGGGCACGTATCTCCATTTCAGTCGGCCTGGCCGCAGTGCTGCTCTCCCTTTTCATCGGCACCCTCCTCGGCTCACTCGCCGGATACTTCGGCGGATGGACCGACAAAGTAATCAGCTGGGCGATCAATGTGGTTTGGAGCATCCCCACTCTGCTGCTGGTGATAGCCATTGCCGCGGCCCTCGGCAGGGGATTCTGGCAGGTTTTTATTGCCATAGGCCTGACGCTGTGGGTAGAAGTTGCCCGCCTGGTGCGCGGTCAGGTCCTCAGCCTCCAGCACGATGGATATGTCGAGGCCACAATCGCACTCGGATATCGCTGGCCCCGTACGCTCTTCAGGCATATCCTCCCCAACCTCTCAGGCCCCCTGCTGATAATTGGCTCAGCTAACTTTGCCACCGCTATCCTTTTAGAAGCCGGACTGAGTTTCATTGGCATTGGCGTGCAGCCGCCTTACCCCAGCTGGGGAAGCATGCTGAGTGAGAATTATCCTTTTCTCCTGCTTGGCAAAGCCGCCCTTGCACTGGCACCGGGCATCTGCATCATGGTGCTCACCCTCAGTTTCAATATCCTCGGCAATGCCCTGCGCGATGCTGCAGATGTCCGGCGATGAAAACGATTGGCCATAAAACCCAGAAAAATTTTTGACATGAACCCAGAAATGGATATAGCAGTGGAAAACACCACTGAAGAAAAAATCAGGAAATTCGAGAATGCTCTGCCGCTTTTAGTCATCGAGTGGCACGACGCCGAAACCTATGCCCACGGCTGGCTGATCATCAACAGCCTCCGCGGAGGAGCCGCAGGCGGCGGCACCCGAATGAGGAAAGGCCTCACCAAACATGAGGTGGTCAGCCTGGCCAAAACCATGGAAATCAAGTTCACGGTCAGCGGCCCGCCTATCGGCGGCGCAAAATCAGGCATCAATTTCGACCCCGAAGACCCGCGCAAACAGCAGGTGCTCGAGCGCTGGTTTCATGCAATCAAGCCTTACCTGGCCATGTATTATGGCACTGGCGGAGACTTGAATGTAGATGACGGGCGAGAAGTTACACCCACCCTGCTCAAACTCGGCATCCCCCACCCCCAATACGGTGTAGTCGAGGGCCATTATCAGCTGGGGGCCGATGAATCCACTCGCGCAGTCAATCGCCTGATGGAAGGCATCACCCACCCCGTTACGGCTGCCGAGTTTGCCCCCAGGCATGGCCACTTTACCGTCGCTGACCTGATAACTGGCTGGGGGGTGGCTGAGGCCGTGCACCAATGGCTCGAACTCAAAGGCGAGCAGATTGCAGGCAAACGCGTCCTGATACAGGGCTGGGGAAATGTGTCAGGTGCCGCAGGCCTCTATCTGGCGAGGCATGGCGCAATCCTGGTCGGCATACTCGATAAAGATCGCGGCGTAATCGCGCCTGAAGGATTGTCGCTCCAACAAGTCGAGGAACTGCTGACAGGCCGAGAAGGCAATGCACTCGGCCATGAAGGAACAATAAGCCATGAGGAAGCCGACTGGCAGTTCTGGAACATGCAGGCCGATATTTTTGTGCCTGCCGCCAGCTCTCGGCTCATCCATAAAAATCATCTCGAACAGCTGCTCAATGGCGGCCTCAGGCTGATTGCCCCTGGTGCCAACGTCCCCTTTGCCGACCAGGAAATTTTTATGGGCGCCATAAGCCAGTGGGCCGACCAGCATTTCACTGTGCTGCCTGATTTTATTGCCAACAGCGGCATGGCCCGCGCCTTTTATTACTTCGAGCAGCCCGGGGCTTTAATGTCTGTCGAAGCCCTTTTTCGCGATGTTACCCAAGCCATGCACGATGCACTTGTGCCGCTCCGCAGCCGCGAAAAGGGCATCATGGAAGCCGCATATGAAATTGCACTGCAAAAAATTGGTTTTTAAATGGTTGACCATTTGGCACTCTCAATTTTAATGGCGTAATTTGCAGGGAATTTCCTGCACTGCCTGGGCTGCGTGCCCAGCTTTGCAGTTGGGCAGCACTTTCTTGAAGGGCTGTCCTTTTCACAAAAAAAATTTGATTGTCCACCCACTTGCACTCTTCCCCACAACCCATGATTCCGGGCTCACTTGCCACTGTTATTGCAGACGGACTGCAATGCAGCTATCGCTCAGTGCTGACCCTTACACGTGCCGAGTTCGACCGCAGCTTAAGGGGCACACCAGCCTTTGCCAATTGCCTGATCTTTGGTGAGGGCGACACCAAGCCCAGTGCACTTTTTGTGCCCCAGGGCATCAACTTCGATGCCACCGATAGCCACGTCTTCGATGCCCTCGGCAGCCGATACACGCTTATTTTCTTTGATGCGGAAGTGCTGGGCATCCCCACCTTTGGCCTCGGGTTCGATAAAGCTGTCCGGATTGAAGAAATTGAAGGCATCACCGCTTTGCTCCACTTCATCAGCCAGCAGCAGGGCCACCAAGACCGTTACCTCAACGATTTTCTCCTCAACAAAATGCTCGAGGGCGTCTCCGTTTTCGTCCTCCGATACCTCAGCGATTGCATGGCCGATGTCCTGCTGGTGATTGAAGGATATTTTGGCAACCCCAGGCTGGTAAAACTGCTGCAATACATCCATGCCAATCTGAAAAAAGACATCACCCTGGAGGACCTCGGCGAGCTTACCCATCTGTCTCCCGATTATGTCAGCCAATTTTTCAAGCGATGCCTCGGCCAGAGCATTCAGTCTTACCTCATCCAGCAGCGGGTAAAACTCGGCCTCCACATGCTGGTGGCCACCCAGTTCAACATCAGCGAAGTCTCTGACATGTCCGGCTTTATAGACCAAGCCTATTTCAACCGGCGGCTCAAGAAAATGTATGGCCTCAATCCGCTTCAAATCCGCAAGGTCTATCGCAGCCTGCAGGGCACAGCCAAGCGCAAGGCTCAGCCCCGCATCGCCATAGCGAGTTCTGCTATGGCCTGAGGGTCAGTTTCCAGCACATTTCCCACCACGGCCACATCGGCCCCAGCCTGCCAGGCGGTTTCAATCTGACGCGCATTCCGCATTCCACCGCCTACAATCAGCGGGCAATCAACGGCTTTTCGCACTGCTGATATCATCGGAGCCGATACAGGGTTCTGTGCCCCGCTTCCTCCATCCAGATACATCAGTTTCAGGCCGAGCATTTCCCCAGCAAGGGCAGTGCAGGCCGCAATCTGTGGTTTGTCCGCCGGCATCGGTGCAGTGGCACTGATGTAACTGGCTGTGGTCGGCCGACCGCTTTCCACCAGCATATACCCTGTCGGCAGCACCTCCAGCCCCGATGATTTGATGATTGTCGCCGCCTCTACATGCCTGCCAATCAGCAGGTCGGCATTCCTGCCCGATATCAGGCTCAGCAGCAGCAGCGCATCGGCCCCCCCGTGCACTTGCAGCGGGCTGCCGGGGAAAAGCACAATCGGCAAGTGGCACGCCTCTCTGATTGCCCTTATGCATTGGCCCATGCCATGATGGCTTACCAAACTGCCGCCGAGGAATACAAAATCAACCCCTGCTGATACCGCCCTGCCGCAAATGCGCTCTATGTGCTCATCGCTTGCATTGTCAGGATCAATCAGCACGGCCAGGCGCTTGGCATTGCTCGCTCTGCCGTCAGCCAACTGCTCCATCACATTCCAGCGCACCGCCATCAGGGCAAAGATAATCGGGCCATTTCCATGCAGGGCATTTCAGCCTATTGTTGTCGCATGGGCTAAACCACCGTCCTCACTGATGGTGTTTACTTTTGCCCGTAAAGCACAGTGCCCCACCCCATCATCCCCCTTAACTCATGCAGCCAAATTCCTCTCCACTTCTCACCGAGCACCAGGCCAAAAGGATAGCCACC
>CBDTVD010000209.1:0-4013 GCA_965363965.1 uncultured bacterium | reverse complement strand
GAGGGGTGCCGAACCCAATATTCCTTGCCAATTTGCCGCACTTTGTAGGGCAAGCTATGGTGCTTGCCTTTGGACTCGACGCCCGCTGCTCGGCAACTCTCCCCCAGCCCCTCTCTGATTTGCCGCACTTTGTAGGGCGTGCACCCGTCATTGCGGCCTTGAGCCGAAATCCCCACCATTTTTACAACTCTCCCCCAGCCCCTCTCTGATCTTCAGAGAGGGGTGCCGAACCCAATATTCCTTGTTAATTTGCCCCTTGTTGTAGGGCAAGCAACATTAGCTTGCCTTTGTATCCCCTGCGGGGGAGTCCCCCCATAACTTCGCACCCATCTCTCCATTATGTCGATTGAAGCACTAAGGCGATATGCGCAGCAAAGCCAGCAGTACACGGATATCTATGGCCAGCAAGGCGAGCTGCAGCAAAGGCAGTTGCGCACTGAACTGCTGACCACTTTTGCCAAGCAGGCTGACCTGGCCCTGCTGGCGGAGACTTTTGTGGCGGGCACTGCAGGGCGAAAGGTGAAACCAGATGGCGTGCTGAAGAACAAACTGCTGCTGGAGCTCGGCATTTGGGAGAGCAAGGGAAACAAGGCCGACCTGGAGGCGGAGATAAGGGAGAAGTTCAACAGGGGATACCCCAAGTGGAACATCCTTTTTGAAGATGGAGTCCGCCTGGTGCTCTACCAAGACAATGAGCGCGTGGGCGAGGCCCTGATGGCTGACTTGGACAAGGCCGAGCAATTGCTGAAGGCCTGGGCTGGCTATCGGCCCAGGTACATCCAGGATTTCGAGGCCGCCCTGCTTGAGTTCGGCAGGGAGGTGCCTACGCTGACCGAGACACTGAAAACGCGGGTGCGGGAGGCGGAGGCCAACCCCAAGTTCACTGCAGCAAAGGCCGAATTCCTGAAGATCTGCCAGCGCAGCATCAACCCCAGCTTCAGCGCGGCTGATGTCGAGGAGATGATGGTGCAGCACATCCTGACAGAGGACATCTTCCTCCGCATATTTGAGGATGCCGATTTCCACCGGCAAAACAACATCGCCCGCCAGCTGGGCCAGGTGGTGGATCCCTTCCTGAGTCCCCAGGGCCGCAAAGCCCTGCTGCTGCCCATCCAGCATTATTACCAGGCAATTAAAACCACGGCCGCCCGCATTGCCGACCACAGCGAGAAGCAGAAATTTCTGAAGGTGGTGTATGAGCAGTTTTACAAGAGCTATAACCCCAAAGCCGCCGACCGCCTGGGGGTGGTGTACACGCCGAATGAGGTGGTGCGCTTTATGGTGCGCGCCACTGATGAACTGCTTTTCCAGCATTTTGGCAAGGGGCTGAAAGATGAAGGCGTGGATATCCTGGACCCTGCAACGGGCACGGGCACCTTCATCACCGAGATCATTGACTTTTTGCCCAAAACCCACCTGCCCCACAAGTACCAGAATGAACTGCATGCCAATGAGGTCGCCATTCTGCCCTATTACATCGCCAACCTGAACATTGAGTACACCTATCAGCAGAAGATGCAGGACTATGCCGAGTTCACCAACCTCTGCTTTGTGGATACCCTGGACAACCTCGGCTTTGAGCGGGTGGGGGGGCAGATGGGCCTGATGGGCTTCAGCCAGGAAAACGCCGAGCGAATCACCAGGCAAAACAAGCGCAATATCAGCGTGGTGATAGGCAACCCGCCGTATAACGCCAACCAGCAGAACGAGAACGACAACAACAAAAACCGCACATACCCAGGCGTTGACAAGCGCATAAAGGACACCTACATTGCCCAGAGCACGGCCCAGAAAACCAAGGTATATGACATGTATGTGCGGTTCTTTCGCTGGGCAAGTGATAGGCTCGGCGAGTCAGGGATTGTTTCCTTTATTGTAAACAGTTCTTTCATCGAAGGAAAGAGCTTTGATGGCTTTCGGAAATCGTTAGTAGAAGAGTATCAGCACATCTACGTTATTGACTTGGGCGGAAATATTAGGACTTTGTCGGGGTTGGATGGAATATTCCTAAACGAAGAAAACACCATTTTTGGAGTCTCTGCCGCAGTTGGTATTGCCATGATATTTATGGTCAAGTCACTCAAGCGAAAATCAGGTGTGGCCCCACTCAATTATATCCACCCAACTGATATCCGAGCTAAGAGGGATGAAAAACTTGCTTGGCTGGCCAAACATGAAAAAGATTTCAACGAGATTCATTTTGATTCCATCTCACCTGACAAAAAAGGCAATTGGATAAATCAATCGGTCAATGATTGGGATGCGCTGATGCCCGTGGCAGACAAAGAAGTTAAGTTGGGCAAGAAGAAGGAGGGAGCGGTGTTTAAACTTTACACCAGCACGTTTAAAACAAACCGGGATGAGTGGGTGATGGATTTTAGCCCAGTCTGTTTACTTTCTAAAATAGAATATTTTGCCAATATATTCAACGCCCTTATTAAAAGAGAATACCACAAAGATAACGAGGAATATCCTGCTGATATTAAATGGAGCAGCGGATTAAAGGAAAACTTTCAAAAGCGATTGAAAGTACTTGTTGATTACAAATACCTCATTGCTATTTTATCAAGGCCATACGTTAAAAAAGAGTTTTACGCGTTAAAAACAATAAATGATCGCCTGACTGAAAACCATTATATAATTAATGGGCCTAATCTCAGTCTTACCAACCAAATGATTAACATCCCGGGTGAATCCGGGCTTAAGCCGTTTCAGTGTTTGGCGACAGATATTGTGCCAGATTATAGCCTTCTTGAAGCGACCCAATGCCTGCCCCGATACCGGTATGACAAGGCTGGCAGAAGGGTGGATAACATCACCGATTGGGCCCTGTCGCAGTTCAGGGAGCGGTATGGTGATGGGGTATCGAAGGATGAGATTTTCCATTTTATCTATGGGGTGCTGCACAACCCGCTCTATCGGCTGAAGTATGCGCTCAACTTGAAGCGGGAGTTCCCGAGGATTCCGTTTTATGCCGACTTCAGGCAATGGGCGGCCTGGGGTGCGAAGCTGATGGCCCTGCACATCGGCTATGAGGCGCAGGAACCGTACGGGCTGGAACTCAGGGAGCTGCCCTTGCCCCACGCCGATTATCAGCCAGTTGCCAAGCTGAAGGCGGACAAGGCGACAGGTATTATCACGCTCGATGACAAAACCGAACTGCACGGGGTGCCCAGAGAGGCCTGGGATTATAAACTTGGCAACCGCTCAGCGCTGGAGTGGGTGCTCGACCAGTACAAAGAGAAGAAGCCCAAGGACCCCACCATCCGCGAGAAGTTCAACACCTACCGCTTCGCGGACTACAAGGCGCATGTGATCGACTTGCTGCGGCGGGTGTGCACGGTCAGCGTCAGGACAGTCGAGATTACTCGGGCGATGGCGGAGTCAGGCGAAGATGGGGAGTGATGGGAGGATGGGGCCTCGGCACCCCGATCATGGTTTGGCAGGGGCCAGCCATCGCCACAGAAGATAGCCCGCCATCAGCACCCAAATGCCGATGATGATGGCGCCGGCCAGGCGATTGTTTTTCAGCCTCAGCGGCTCAGTGGCAGCACGCGCCTGGCTCGCCTTCCAAACCTCGGCTGGAATCAGTTTGATGGATGCAATTATCATCAGGGGCACCAGTATCACATCGTCCAGCAGGCCAAGAACAGGGATAAAGTCAGGAATCAAATCAATCGGGCTCATCAGATAGCCCAGGGTCAGGCCAATCAGCAGCTTGGCCGATAGGGGAGTGTCAGGATGCCCATATGCATACCACAGCGCCGCGGCATCGCGCTTGATTGCCCTTGCTCGGACCTTGAGTTTTTGCACCCATCCGCGGGGATTATCTTTTTCTTCTGGCATCGGTGCTGCTTTCAGCTATAAAATCGGCCTGGGGGCGAAAAGGTTAAAAGAGTTTGCCATAACACCGCATCCCCCTATTGGTCGAAATTCAAGTCCCCCCCGTTTAAAACTGATAGCTGATGCTGCCCCGAGCCGAGTGGATGGGGGGCTGACTGGGCAGGGCGCGG
>CBDTVD010000208.1:0-4016 GCA_965363965.1 uncultured bacterium | reverse complement strand
TCCGCCCTCGCCTGTAAGGATGATGCAGCGGATGCGCTCGTCCATGCGGCAGATGTGCATGGCATCAATCATTTCATCCACCGTCAGCGGCGTGAATGCGTTGTGCACCCCTGGCCGATTGATGCTGATTTTGGCGATGCCATCATAAAGGCTGAACAGGATTTCCTGATACGTTTTTATGGGCTGCCAGTTGGCTTGGTTTTCCATCAGTGCTGCAAAGTTGGGGCACAGCCCCGCTATTTTACTGCTTGCCCGCCTTTAACCCTTCACCAACTGTCGTCAACCTCTATTTTTTTTACATAAACCAGCCTGATGGGTTTTTCTGCCGCCAGTTCATTTGGCCAGGCTTTCAGGTCTTCCTGAGTCCATTCGGTGGCCTGGCCCAATTTATCCACTTTGCCCACCAAGTCGAGTTCAAGGGCATAGGGAAGCCTGATTTCCCACCCTTCTTTAAGGCCGACTCCTGAATAAGTCTTCTGTAGTAGTGCGATAAATTCGACCACGATCTGCGGAGATTTGGTTTTGAAGACTTGCTCGCTCAGACTATAATCAACAGAATCCAGCTTGCCAGCAAATTTCATATATCCGTCATACTCTGCTCTGAAAAGGCGGCGTGCAATCCAGGTATGGCTGGAGATTTTATCCATTTTATGGATACGCGGCCGAGTGCCTGCACTCATCAAAAGGCAAGAAAGGGGCAACAGAAGCCCTGCAAAGCAATACTTATATAATCGTCCAGACATATGGGCCAGTATCAGGAACATTAAGGATAATTTGGTTCCAATTTTTATCGGAGATAAAATTATATTGGGGATCTGTCAAGTTATGCGCTGCCTTTAATTCACTTGGTGTAGTTCCGCTGAGGTAAACTCCCCAAATTTGAAGCCAAGCCTTCACTTTCAACTGGCTTTCTACGATCGTTTCAGAATAACCATAGATAGATAGAAGGGTAGTTAAATCAAATAGACTTGGATCTCTACGAGTAGGAACCGCATCGGCATTTGGCGCAATAAAGTCGACTAATTCACCCATAACAATCCCAATACTAACTATGGGAGGAATCAAAATTATTCCACCAGCCCACATGCAGCTGATGCATCTGCCCTTGCTGATTCTTTGCTGGGTGACTGCCCTTTGGTATCGCCATTTTTGCAATGCCAACTCCAGCCTGAGTTATTGCTGTGCCCGTCAATTTTATAATATCTTGCCATTTGGGAAAAATGAAGCAATTTTGATGCCAAATTTTTATTCCGCTCCGCAACCTTACTCTTTAATCAATTTCGCCGTGCTGTAGTTGCCATCTGAACAAATCCTCAGCGCATAAGGGCCTGCGGGCAGGCCGATGGTGGTGATGGACTGGGACTCGGACCCTGCAGAGCGCACCACCCTCCCCTGCATATCCATCAGCTCAGCCGATTGGCAGCCCGAAGGCAGGTGGAGCACATCGCTGAAGGGGTTGGGATAAACTCCCAAGTTTCCCACCAGTTCAGGACTGATTCCAACCGTTGGCTTTTGGTACTCGATGGCACCGAGGTCATACAACTTGTTGCTGGGGATAGGCTCCAGCAGATAATCCCTTGTGAGCCCTTGCAGCTGGGCGTACTTGCTCAAGTCAAGCCCTGCATCCACGGTGGCTGAGGTCTTGCTGGGCAGGTAGCTAACTATCCCCTGAATGGGGTCGGGGTCGAGTGTTCCCCCCAGGCCCAGAGAGTTGAACTTGGGGCTGCCGAATTTGGCATAGACCACATTGTTTATCTGCTCATTTCCTGTAACCAGCCTCCACTCGGCTGCGCTTTGTGCCTCTGTGTAGTCGTAGAAAAAGCGGTACTGGTTGTCGGTGGGGTAATAGAGGTTGCTGAGCATCTTCATCGGCTGTTCTGATGGTGCTTCAGCAAGTGCGGCAGCGCTGTCGGCGATAAAAACGTTGTTGACTACCCAGCTGGTGTCGCCGCTGAATGGCCCCACGGCTCTGAAGCAGGCCGCATCACCCAAATCGGCCCGCCGAGCAGTATAGATGGTGTTGTTGGCGATGGTGATGTTGCTGAGGCCCGGAGTGCCCACTGTGCTGGCGAGGTAGATGCTGCCGAGGCCAATCCACATGGCATCGCGCTCGCTGATGTTATAGGCGATGGTGATGTCGCTGGTCTGGTAAGGCTCCGCGGAACTCCATGCATAAATCCCCGCTGAGCAGTTGTCATGCAGATAATTCCGCAGCACCTTGCAGTCTATTGTTCCCCCGCCAATGGTGATGCCCAGCCCTGTTACGCTCGGGGTGCAGTTGTTGTAAATCTCGTTGTTCTCAATCAGTATGTCGCTTGAAAACAGGGTATAAATGCCTGTGGGCAAGCTGTAGGCAGTGGGGTTTCGGCTGCCATTGCCATAGATGGAGTTGTTCTGTATGGTCGCCCCTTTCGTATAGCTGAAAGTTATGCCCGCGCTGCTGCCTTTGGGCGAAAAATTATCGTGGATGCGGCAACCGCTGACAGTGATATCCTGATGGTTATAACCCACCGGGTTCAAGGTATCCCGATAGGCCCAAAAGTAAATGCCATTCTCTCGGTTGCCGTGTATATCCAGATTGCTCAGGCTGCAATTGCTGAAGCCGGCCTGGGTTCCGCCCAGGGCATATCCGCCATAAAAAACGCCGCCCTGGCCAAAGCCCTCCACCTCGCAGTCCCGAATGTCGCAATGCTGCAGGCTTACTTTGTTGTCAAAAACTGCATAAAAAAGCACTCCCCAGTTGGTGCCCAGGCTGTCGTTGCTGCCTGCAAAGCGCAAATTGCTCAGCAGTATGCCTTGCGTATTGTAGGCGTACAGGCCATAAGCGGTGCCGCCATCGATGGTGGCTTTTGCCTTGCTTGGCTTGCCCGCCGCATCGCAGCTGGTGATGACGAAGTATCGGCTGGGGGTGTTGCCATCCTCATTGGTCAGATTCAGCGGGCCTGCGAAAGTTTGTCCCTCCATTAAAAACAAGGTGTCGCCTGGGTCGAAGTTTCTGTTATTGGCAGGGGCGAGTGTCTTCCAAGCCGTGCTTATCGTCTGCCCGTTGGCGGCATCGCTCCCTGCATTGCTTATGTACCGATTTGCGGCAATCCCCGAAGGGGCAAAGGCAATCATCATCATCCCGAAAGGCATCAGCTGGCGGAGCAGAAAGTGGCGTACCATCATTTTCAAAAAAAGGCTATTGTTTTTCAGAGCGATAAAGGTAAGGCGCAGCCCCCCTTCGATGCTGGCTTTGCCTGCCCTGCAGAGAAGGAGCATCGGTGCATCAGAAAATAATCCCGTTTCCCGCCCTTGCCAGGTGGGGCCTTACCTTTGGCCTGTAATCGCTGATGGGCATATTCTCCCTTAAAAGTTTGATCCGCATTGCCTGTTTCAGGCATGTTGGCCCCTGGGTGGCCGCTGAAGTCGAGCGGCTGGGGATGGCACCCCTGCGCGTAGATGACAACGGCGTAGAGCTGAAGGGCGACCTGAACGATTGCATGATGCTCAACCTCCACCTGCGGGCAGGCAACAAAGTCCAGTGGATGCTCGACCAAATCGAGGCACCCAATGCCACCGTGCTCTATGAAGAAGCAAAGCAGATTCCCTGGGAGGATTTTCTGCCTGCCGATGGTTACTTCAGCATCCAGAGCAGTGTGCGAAACCCCACCATCAACGACAGCCGATTTGCCAACCAGCGCCTGAAAGACGCCATCGCCGACCGCTTTCTGGAGAAAACAGGCAAGCGGCCCAACAGCGGCGGTGAGGACAATCGCACGGTGATTTTCCTCCACTGGCAGAATGACAGCGCCCGAATTTTTCTGGATACCAGCGGCCAGACACTCGCCCGCCACGGCTACCGAAAAGAGGGCGGAAAAGCCCCGCTGATGGAGTCGCTGGGGGCCGCCATTGTCGAGGCCACCAAGTGGCAGCCCGGCCAGCTGTTCATCAACCCCATGTGCGGAAGCGGCACCCTGGTCATCGAGGCCGCCATGCGCCAGAGCGGCGTGGTCCCCGGCCTGCTGAGGGACAAC
>CBDTVD010000207.1:0-4068 GCA_965363965.1 uncultured bacterium | reverse complement strand
ATATTGCAGTGCTGCAAACCGATGACTCGGCTGCCATGCTCGATGCCCTGGCAAAACAACTCGTCAGCTGCCTGAACCCACTGACGTGGGCCGTGGAAAATTATCCCAAAAAAGGCATTTGGACAGTAGGGTTAAAAACCAGCTTGCTGAAGATGACAATGGAGGCACCCACGCCGACCACTGTCAAAATCACGCTCAACTGAGGGCCGAATCCCCCTTATCCCCGCCGGCCCTTCAGCAGCCTGACAGTATCGAGCCTGAATGCATTGCGCGCAGGATACCAGCTGGCCAGCGCACCCAGGGCGGTAACGGTAACCAGCACAAGGAAAAAGTCACTCACCTTAAAACGAACGGGGAAGGCTTTGACAACAAAGGTGGATTCACCTGAACTGATGGGTACAAAGCCATACTGCTGCTGAAGATAACAAATCACAGTGCCCAGCAGCAGGCCGACAAGCCCCCCGCCAACACTGTATAGCAAGCCGTCCATCAAAATAATGCGGCGTGTAGCCCCCACTGTCAGCCCGATGGTTTGCAGAATTCCTGCATCCCGCTGCTTTTCAATTGCCAGTATCATCAGTGCCCCTGTCAGGTTGAATGCGGCTATGAGCAGAATAAAAGTCAGAATCAAATAGGTGCCGAGTTTTTCACTCCTCATCACTTTATAAAGGGTCGGCTGCTGCTGAAACCTGTCCAGCACTTTCACCTGCTCACCAACAATAGCAGCAATTTCCTGCTGAATTACCTTTCGTTTCTGCTCGCTGGCCAGGTTCACTTCATAACTGGTAAAAGCTGTGTCCTGCTCCACCAGCGCACTGCCCAGGCTGAGCGGAATCAGCATATACTTGGAGTCAAATTCCTGCAGGGTGCTGAAAATGCCCCCCTGGTTTACGCTTTCAATGTGGAAGCTCTGTGTCGGGTCCAATGTATTCACTCGCCCCCGTTTTGGCAGATATATCTGCACAGGGTTAAACTCATCAATGCCCGGCAGTTTCAGTTTGGTGGCCACATCTGCCCCCACCAGGCTGTAATTCACCCCATCTTCAGCCAGTATGCCCTCGCCCAGCCTGATCATGGTGTCAATGCCCGTGCTGGGCAGAAACTCGGGCAGCATCGCCTTGAATGTGCCCACCGTCTGATTATCGCGATAGACAAACAGCGCATTCTCTTCAATGATGGGCGAAACGGCCATCACGCCCTCCAGCCCGCGAATTTTGGCCAGTTCTTCTGCACTCAGCACAAAGTATTTGCCCTTTTCTGGCAGCAGTTTCAGGTCGCTGTCAAAAGTGTTGAACAACTGGCTTACCAGGGCCTCGAAACCATTGAAAACACTCAGTACAGTTATCAGCGCAAAAGTGCCGACCGTAATGGCCAGCAGGCTGATGCCTGATATCACATGCACCACCCCTTTAATCTGCCGGCTGAAAAAGTATCGGCGGGCAATCAGCCACAGCACTCGCATCACTTCCAGGCCTTCACCACCAGGCCAGTCCCCGTTTTGTGGCTGCGCGATATATCGGCCCAATTCAGCACATAGCTCACAGGGTAGGCTACTGCATAATAAGCCAGCACCACAGGCAGCATGGCTGCACCCTTGCCCATCATCAGCATCGGGTACTTCATGCTGAGCTTCCAGCTGATTTTCCCCGGCGCACCATAGCTGTATCTGGCTTTGATTTTTGAAAAACCAGCCGAGCGCAGCTTATCCTGGATTTCGGTAATGTTATAGCCATCGCGCACATGCTCACCAATGAAACTCTGCTGCCCCTCACCCTGCACATCACTGCCGCCCTGGTCACTGGGGGTGTTAATCAGCACCATCCCGCCAGGCTTCAGGCTGGCGTGGAAGTTTTTAAAGACCTTTACATCCTCCAGGATATGCTCCATCACATCAACTGAAATTATCAGGTCGAATGCTTCAGGCTTCTGCCATGTAACCAGGTCAGCCACATGGAATTTAACATTCTCAATTCCTTCACTCTCAAAAAACTTTCTGCAATCGGCCAGGTAATCTTCCTTCACATCCACAGCCAGTATCTGATACTGTTTATTCTGCCGGCTGAGCCAATAACTGTATTGCCCGAATCCGCTGCCGGCATCCAGCACCTCTGCACCATTGGGGTGCTGTTTCATCCACGCTTTCAAATCTTTATGGATGTGCCATGCGCGCAGCAGCAGCAAATCAAGCAGCCGATAGAACAGTCGGCGGCCCGCGCCTTTGTCCCCGAAAAGCTTGCCTAATCGGTCTTTAATTGGGTCGTATTCCATCTGTTTTTCTGGCCACTGGCCAAACAGTTTCAGCCGCAGCCGAATTTCTGTGCAAAGTACGGATAGCAATGGGGGAACTTTGCGCCCGCAATGCTGAGTGTTAGTGAACTGAAAGTAGAGTATGGCGGCGAGCCCCTTTTCAGTGATGTCGGCTTCCTGATTAACAAGGGAGAAAAGGTGGGCCTGACAGGCCGAAATGGTGCAGGAAAAAGTACCCTGCTCAAAATTCTCGCTGGCTGGCAATCGCCCACAAAGGGCACCGTCAGCAGGCCCTCAGGGTTTGAAATCGGATATCTGCCCCAGGAACTCGACCATGTACCTGTTGGAAGCGTGATGGATGAGGCCCTCAAGGCTTTCGACAAAATCAAACAGCTCGAAAAGCAGCTCCACGCTGTCGAAAATTATGTCGCTACCTCCACAGAGCATGAAAGTGAAGAATATCACAAACAGCTCGATAAAATGGTGCACCTGCAGGAGCAGTTTGCCATGGCGGGCGGATATGAAATGGAGGGTGACACCGAGAAAATTCTTCGCGGCCTGGGCTTTAAGCGCACCGACTTTGATAAACCTGTGAGTGAGTTTTCAGGCGGCTGGCAAATGAGGGTGGCACTCGCCAAATTGCTGCTGAGCAAGCCCGACCTCCTGCTGCTGGATGAGCCAACCAACCACCTCGACATTGACTCTGTACAATGGCTCGAAAGGTTTTTAAAAACTTTCCCTGGTGCCATCACCCTGATATCGCACGACAGGGTTTTTCTGGATAACATCACCACCCGTACCATTGAAATCAGCAGCGGCAAAGCATGGGATTACCCAGTCCCTTACACCCGATATGTCGAACTTCGCGCAGAGCGCAGGGCACTGCTGGAGGCAGCTGCCGCCAATCAGCAGAAAGCTATTGCCGACACTGAACGATTCATAGAGCGGTTTCGCAGCAAAGCCACCAAAGCCAAACAGGTGCAGAGCAGGGTGAAAGCCCTCGGCAAAATAGACCGCATAGAACTCGATGAAGAAGACACCAATGCCATGCGCATTCGTTTTCCCGAGCCGCCCCGCAGCGGTGCCATTGCTCTTACGGTAAAAGACCTCCACAAAGCATACGGCACCAAGCAAGTGCTGCTGGGTGTGGATTTCGAAGTCAACCGAGGTGAGAAGGTGGTTTTCGTAGGGCAGAACGGGCAGGGAAAATCCACCATGGCCCGAATTGTGGCTGGCGACGAGCCATACCAGCAGGGGGAAGTAAAACTTGGGCACAATGTAAAAATGGGATACTTCGCCCAGCTGCAGGCTGATACCCTTGATGGCAACCGAACCGTATTTCAGACCATTGACGATGTGGCCACAGGCGACATGCGCACCAAAGTGCGGGCATTGCTGGGGGCATTCCTTTTCAGCGGTGAAGATGTGGATAAACGCGTAAGCGCCCTCAGCGGGGGCGAAAAGGCTCGTGTAGCCCTGGCCAAGCTGATGCTTGAGCCCGCCAACCTCCTGATTTTTGATGAGCCCACCAACCACCTCGACATGCGTTCAAAAGATGTCCTTAAACAGGCGTTGCAGGAGTATAAGGGGGCGATGATTGTAGTCTCGCACGACCGCGACTTCCTCGGGGGACTCACCGACAGGACGCTTGAATTCATGGACGGAAAAGTGCGCGAGTATCTTGGCGATGTCTATGAATATATCAAAATAAAAGACAGGGAAAATGCCGACGCCAGCAAAGCAGCTTCAGCCGCCAAAGGTCAGGCACCTGCCTCGGTCAAGGCTGCGGAGCCGCTGCCCCCTGCCCCTGCGGGAAATCGC
>CBDTVD010000206.1:0-4076 GCA_965363965.1 uncultured bacterium | reverse complement strand
TAATCTTTTTCAAAGCTGAATTGCGCGATGGAAATGTCCAGCTGAACTGGGCAACCGCCAGTGAATTGAACAACAGTCATTTTGAAGTCCTCCGCAGCACCGATGGCAGCAATTTCAGCCCGATAGGTATTGTGAAAGGCAATGGCACCACAGCAGAACTGCACCCATATGCTTACCGCGATGCCCAAGTAGCCAAACTCAGCAGCCCCATTGTTTATTATCGTCTGCGCCAAGTTGACTTCAACGGCCTCAGTGAACTCAGTAATGTGCAGGCCATCCAAATTGGGTCGGAACTTATAGCAAGCGTCAGATATTCCGATGGACAAATAAGCATTCAATTCCACAATGGTGGCACAGCTCAAGTTGAAGTATTTTCAGCCTCAGGCACACGCATGGCCCGTCAGCGGATCAGTGGCAGCGGCATCATCAGCACCAGCAAATTTGCAGCAGGCACTTATCTGGTCAAAATAGGCGGGGCACAGCCAGTCTCTATCTTTATACCCTAAGCCCAAAATGTTTCAAGTAAGGGCCTGATTTCAAAACCTGCTCCTCAAATCAATTTGGGGGCTTGGTCAGTTGGGCCAGTATAGGATACTAATTTTTTTGCCAAAGCCCCGAGTCCACACTGGCTCGGGGCTTTTTTATTTGCGTTATTATATGCCCCTAACCTTTCAACTTGAACTGCTGCCAATCAGGCCAATTTCAGTCTCATCCTCCACCATGGCCGGCCTTTCCCCCAGTTCACCAGCGGAACACTGCAACTGCTGCGGTGATGGGGGTGCGAATAATTTCACTTCCCCAGGCCACCGCTATTTATTTCACCGCGTCTTATGTGGCAGAGTCCATAACATTTCGGCAACATGCAAATCCATAAACAGTGGAAAACCTTGGTGGATAACCCAGCACTCAACACCCTTAAACCATAGATTTCATAAGGCAAATGGCAAACCTAAATAATGTGGATAAATTATCCTTCGGCCTTCAGCACAACTTTGCCCCCTTTGGTCTATATATTTGTAGCACCATAATAATGTAGATTAAAATTGGTATGCCTCGTCTCCTGCTTGCCTTTTTTTTGCTTCTGCCAGCGATTGGTTTCAGCCAAAAAGAATGGAGCATATGGCCAATGGGAGCCGAGGCATTATTTTTTACTAATGATACAGTTGTTTTCCTTAATTTAAACAAGGAGGCTGATCATTATAGTGGCGGAGTTGGCAATGCATTAGTATCCCGCCAGGGCAACCTTCTGTTATCTACTGATGCAATATATACTTATGATTCAAAAGGAAATATAATCAATAGGTCCCCAGAATATTGGATTCACTCTTTTACGACCAATAGTGAACTCCTTCTACCTGCCCCAGGAGACAGTTCGAAGATTTACTCTATATTTAACCGATTATCTCCCTCATCAATATATGATAGTAAACTGTGCTTTCATAGTTTGTCAGTTTCTTGGCCTGATTTGGATGTTAGTTTCACCACGAATAAAGAGGTCGATCTTGTTAATTATTTTGTCGGAACCCTAACAGCGCATTTAAAGGAGAAGGGCAATTATGATATTGTGGCCCTTAATTTTTGGACGAATGATATTTTGTACGCACAGTTGTCTGAGAATGGCATTTCTAAATTTTCAATTATTGGCAATATGGGTAAAAGAAATCCGACGAGGGGCATTGGCGGAGAAATAAAGTTCTCTCCAAATGGACAATATATTGCATGTTCAAATACCTCAAATATTTTGAAGATATTTGAATTTAGAAATGGTAGTCTGGATTTAATTGACACCTTTAATGACTTTGGTCATAATGGAGAGTTTGATCCTCATAGTAGATACTTTTATTATTCTCATATCGGCAATCTTTTCCAATATGATATTCACACGCAAACCAAACTGATTCTTTTTAATCAATTTCCACCTTCCTTATTACAATTAGGCATAGATGGAAAAATTTACGCTAATAATAATGGTCCACATGCTGATAAACCCAATTTTATATTAATATCAAAACCCTGGCTTAGTGGCCCAGATTGCAGTTTTCAAGATACAATTATATACCCTTCCGTATTTGAAGTTATCAATTCCTTCCCCAATATTGCCTGGGGCGGCTTTCCCCGCGACACTGGCCTGCTGACTATGCCCAGCTGTGCCCAAAGCCTCAGCCGATTTAAAATCCAGAGCAATGTGCGGCCCGATTCTGTTGTCTGGGATTTTGGCGATGGAGCACCCCGCAGCCCAGGGGCCGGCCGATGGATGGACTATGCCTATGCCAAACCAGGCACTTATACACTCAGAGTGTGGTACAAATTCATGAACGATGTCCACTCCGCCAGCCGAGTGGTGCATATTCTGCCAGGCATCACGCCCCCGGCCAGCACCGTCCACTTTGTGGCCAAAGGCGGCAAAACTGAACTGAATGCCGGCAACGCAGGCGCAACCTATTTATGGAGCACCGGCGACACAACCCAAACCATCAAGGCCGGCCAAGGGCAATACGGCGTCAAAATTTCCAACGGCTTTTGCACCGATAGTTTCACCATTCAGGTATTTGCCGACACGGCCATGCAGGTGTGGGATGCCTGCCTCGGCGACCTGGTTTTTGCCGAGATGGAAAGCACCGCACCCGCCGACTCTATCGAGTGGAACTGGGGCGATGGCAGAGTCCTCCGCACTGGCCTCATCAAAGCCCAGCACCAATATGCCCGCGCAGGCATCTATACCGTCCGAGTCAGTTTTCGGGTCTCAGGCCAGCTTTTCACCATGGCGCGGCAGGTGAGGGTTTATGCCCATGCCGCCCAGCCCCAGCGGATTTTCTTCGCCTGCCCTGGCCTGCCAGCCACACTCGATGCGGGCAACCCTGGGGCCGCCTGCACCTGGAGCACAGGGGACACCACCCAACTCATCAGCGCCCCGATCGGTGATTACTGGGTCGCCATCACAAACGGCCTGTGCACTGACACTTTCCATATAGAGGCAGCTGAACGGCAACTGAGCATCGCCAGCGAAAACGAGGCTGTCATCTGCCCCCAGCTGGGCGAGGTAATAACGCTGGATGCAGGGGTGCAGCAGAGCTACCTGTGGAGCACCGGCGAAACCCTGCCGCAGATAAAAATCAGCCAGCCTGGCACTTATACACTCAGCGCGGTCAGCCAGGGCTGCGCCTTCACCGCCACCTTCCGCGTGCTGGAGGACTGCCCCGACCCTGCCTTTTTCCCCAACGCTTTCACCCCCAATGCCGATGCAGTCAATGACACTTTTGGCATCAGCGGCGGCGGCATCATCACCGCATATAACCTCAGCATCTTCAATCGCTGGGGCGCGTTGATTTTCACCTCCGCCGACAGCAAAATCGGCTGGGGCGGCCAGTTCAGGGGCAGCACTGCTCCCCTGGGCACCTACCTTTTTTCATGCAGCTACACTATCCTCCACCATGGCCGGCCTTTCCCCCAGTTCACCAGCGGAACACTGCAACTGCTGCGGTGATGGGGGTGCGCGGAGGGTGGCTTATCTGCCCTCGATGGCATCCCTCGGGCTACCTTTGCCCCCTTATCATGACCACGCAGGACCAAATTCGCGAACTCCAAAACCGGCTCGATGCACTGAGCCACTATCTTTGACGTAGAAGGCAAACAGGCCAAAATCGCCGAGCTTGAGGCACTCTCCGCTGCCCCCGGCTTTTGGGATGACCCCGCAGGGGCTGAAAAATCGCTCAGGGGCACAAAGTCGCTTAAAATCTGGGTAGATGCCTATAATCAGGTAAAAACGGTGCTGGATGACCTGGAAGTGATAGCAGAGTTCTCCAAATCCGGTGACGCCACCGAGGCGGAACTGGATGCACAGTATGCCAAAGGATTGGAGGCAATAGAGGACCTCGAGTTCCGAAACATGCTCAGCGCCGAAGAAGACCAGTTATCTGCCATCATAGAGATAAACTCGGGTGCAGGCGGCACTGAAAGCCAGGACTGGGCCGAGATGCTGATGCGCATGTACATTATGTGGGGCGAGAAAAACGGATATGGTGTGCGCGAAGTGGACATGCAGGAAGGCGACGGCGCTGGAATCCGCAGTGCTACTC
>CBDTVD010000205.1:0-4084 GCA_965363965.1 uncultured bacterium | reverse complement strand
GCCTGAACCCGCCAAGCTGGGTTTGCCACGGCAGCACCAGGCTCAATACCATCGTCATAAAAAACAGGCACATAAAGGCATAGCTGCGGATGGCAATCTGCCGCGGGTCTATCTTCTCAAACAATTGCCCTGTCAGGGGAAACATAGCAATGCTGATGGCCACAACTACATTCTTGTAAATCCCGATTTCAGAATAACTCAGCCCCAGGGCCTTTGCCATATAAAGCGGAATGATGGCCAGGCTGAAGAAAAAGCCGAAACCATAAAGCATCATGCCATACTGAAAATCAAGAAAAGGCCTGTTTCTGCGCAAGGTGCGCACACTCCGTTTCAATATGGCAATCGCAGCATCCCGCAGCCCTATCCGCTGGGGAATAGTCTCTACTCTGGCCTTTACGGGGATAAGGGTGATGCTGTAGATGGCTGCAAAGCCCAGCAAACCCAGCAGGGGGAATGCCACGCGATAAAAATCTGCATGCAAATCAAGCAGGTATCCAAAACCCAGGGTGATGCCGAACATCACCAGCTGGTTGAGGCTGGTGCCATAGCTGTAGAGTTTGCCAAATCGCCCTTGCCTGTAAATCCCCTTCAAAATCTGATTGATGACCGGCAGCACAAAAGGCTGGCTGAGGTGGTAAAGCAGAAATATGCCCAGGAATCCGTAGATATACAATTCCCTTGGCCCAAGCTGCCCCAGCCCAGGCGGAAACAGCATAAAGAGGCAGAGCGGCAAACGGGTGCAGAGTGCCACAATCGTCAGCATCCGTTTCTTGTTTTGTATCCTATCCAGGCCCCATTGAAAAAAAATGCTCAGCGGCAGCACAATGCTCGCAATCTGGAAAAGCAGGCTAAGCTGAAACGGGCTGGCATGGAAGGTCTTCAGGAAAAGCACCTCATTCAGGGTAAAGCACCCCAGCATAATGCCGTCAATTGTACTGTATAGCAGGTGCAGGCCGAGTGTCCGGCGTTCCCGCATTCCCAAGCGTACAAATGCCGATTCGCCGAGGGCTTTCCAGGGGGTCAGCATCGCAAGGGCGAAGGTACAAGGGGCAGGCGAGCCCAGGCCAAGCGTGAAGGGGTGTTAATCAGGTCCGTTTTGCCTATCCTGCGGCCCGCATTCACACGTCAGCGGAAAAATCAATCAACATGCTTAAACCTTTCATCCTCGCCATGCTGCTTTCAGGCGCCACTTTTTCTGCACATGCCCAGGCCGATAGTTCTCGCTTCAGTCGGTGGCAAGTTCAAGTCGGCTTTGGCACCGCTGGGGTTCAATACCAACTAAACAAGTCGATGCAGGTCGGCCTGGAGCTTCAGCCTTTCTTCCGCAATGGATATACGCCCGCCGACAGGCGATACTTCGGCCTGGGCACTGTGCTCACAGCCACTTGGCTGCCGCTGCACCTCAGCCCCAGATTTGACGCAGGAATCAAGGTAGGCGGCTCCTATGGTTTCAACAGCCTCTCAGGTTTCAGCGGCATTCGTCCTTCCATTTCTTTGGGCCCCGTGCTCGATTTCCACATCAGCCCCCGCGTCACCCTCCGTGGCAGTTATAACTTCTCAGTTTGGCAAAACCATCCCTCAGGTCACCCTGTCCTGTTCCATTCTCCAGATTTAAAACTCCTGATCAAGCTCGGCAAACGCCAAAATTGATAGTTGCTGTCGGGGCACTTTTAAAAATTAATACTTGGCGTTAAACCGCTGTGCACTAATTTAGTCCAAAGTTTCGTGCGCCTTGCCAAAGCGCTCCTTTTTTTGAGTCCGATGAAAATCCTCCTGCTTGCCCCGTTCCTCGGTCTCATGGGCATTGCTTTGTTGGGGCCAGGCTGTAAAAAAGCTGAGGTAATCAAGCGCAATGTCTATAAGGACACCACCATCGGCGGCAATCGCCCACCAGATTACAGCGGTGTAGCCGATGCGCAAGTGGATGCCTACATCAATCGGCTTTACATTGATTTGCTCGGCCAGGAGGCTGATAGCCGCACTGTTGCCAGCGGCAGGGAAAAGCTCCGCTTTGGTGGGCTTTCAATGGCCTCACGAGCTCAGTTTGCCGCCGAAATCCTCGAAACTCGCGCAGCAGACGACAGGATTTTTGCCCACTGGAGCGCCCGAATGCTCAATGGAAGTGACAGTGCCGAAATACAGACATTTATCAACCTATGGATTTATACACTCGAAATTGAAAAGAAAAAACCCAGCCCCGATGCCTTTTACATTCAGGTCCTTGAGCAGCTGCTCGCCCGAGACCTGGCACTGCAGAACAGCCGCGCCGACTTTCATGCCGGCATCATCACCATCCAGGGGATGTTTCGCCGAATGCTGGATAATTACATCTATGATGAAATAAACATGGGCAGCGAGAACTTTGTCAAGGCAAGTTTTGAAAATCTTTATCATCGTCAGCCAACAGCCAGCGAACTTGCAGCGGGGGTGAAAATGGCCGACGGCCAGCCCGCCATTCTGCTGCAGGCCGATGGTGCAAGCAAGCCTGAACTGATGGATATTTTCGTCAGCAACCCCGAGTGCAATGAGGGCATTGCTGTCGAACTGTACAATGCATACCTGCTGCGCAAGCCAACCCCAGCTGAAATTGTGGCCCATGGCCAGCTCGCCAAAACTCCCCAGGGGTTCCGCACTCTTCAGCTTTCCCTTTTAACCAGTGCCGAATATGCAGGCTTTTAAGCTTTTTGCCATCGCGGCCTTTTTTGCCGTTTCTATCGTGGGCTGCAAGCAGCGGGTTGAGGAACAGGTGCATTATGGCAATGTGCTCTATGGCATTGATACCGTAACCCTTTACAGTTCTTCAACCCAGAAAACGCGGCTGAAAAGCCCGACCCAGTTCTATGCCATCCTGTATAGCGATGTGTTCAGAAAGGCACTGCCCAGCACTGAGCTTTATGACCTGCAGGAAGCCAGCCTGAGCATTGGCGACAAACTGCTGATGAACCAGATGATGGTGAGCAGCTACATCAATGCACCTGAGGCACTGCTGCCCACTGCGGGTGAAATGCGTGCTGATATCACCGCCTTTGTGCAGGATACTTACATTCGATTTTATCAGCGCAACCCCAGCGCAGTGGAAGCCGAGTACCTGAAAAACCTGATTGAGCGGGACCCTGGCATCAGCCCAAAAGCCATTTACACAAGTTTCGCCCTCAGCAATGAGTATCTGTATTACTAAGCCATGAAACGCCGAGAATTTATCCGTCAATCGGCCCTTGCAGCCGCAGGGGTAATTGTGGCACCCTACCTTCTGCCAGGGGGCCGGCTGTTCGCCAAAACGGGCGCCCGGCTGGCCAACCACGTGGTCTTCGTTCTGTTTGCAGGCGGCCTGCGAAATCAGGAAACGGTCGATCAGCTCTATATCTCCACCCAGGGCGCAACCACCGCTGGCAACGTGATGCCCAATTTGCTGAAAGGGACTGGGCCCAATGCAAACCTGGTTTATACCCCCTGGACACCCATCCTGCAAACCCCGCTCAGCACCCAGGGCACCCTTTTCCCTGAAATGCGCTATGCCAATGGCCCCACAGGCCACTTCAATGGCCACACAGTCGCGCTCACTGGGCAGTACACCGAAACGGGACTTAACCTCAACATCAATCCGCAGGCACCCACGGTATTCGAGTATTACCGCAAGCACAGCGACCCATCGCGCAGCGCAATCAATTGCTGGTGGATGAGCGAATCGCTTGGCCCTTTCCCCAGCCTGAACTTCAGCAGCCACCCCGATTATGGGCCGGCATATGGCGCAAATTACCTGCGGGCTTTTACCAGTTTTGTGGATGCGGGCGCAAAATACTTCGCCAACATCCCCAGTTATCAGCCTGATGACGTGGCCAGGATAGCCCAGGTGCGCAGCTTCCTCAACAGCAGCTTCCCCAAAGGAACCACCGACCTGCCCGGTATCCAAAATTTGCCTGAAGAACGCCAGCGCATTGCTGACTTTGTGCAGCGAGTGGTGCAGGATACATTCGCCGGCCGAGTGCCAATGCCCGTGCCCCCAGGGCTCGACCCCAGGCGAAACCTCAATGGCGACCTGATCAACATCGGATATGCCTGGCAGGTGATGGATGAATTTCAGCCC